>CAXSEX010000041.1:0-16566 GCA_964236415.1 uncultured Acetobacteraceae bacterium
CTGCTGGACCGGCGCATCGACTTCGCCGTGCACAGCCTGAAGGACCTGGAAACCGAGCTGCCGCCCGGCATCGTGCTCGCCTGCACCTTGCGGCGGGAGGACGCGCGGGATGCGCTGATCCTCGGCCCCGGCTGCCTGCCGTCCCGGCCCGGCGATCCCCTTGCCGTGCTGCCGCCGGGCGCCGTGATCGGCACCAACTCGCTGCGCCGGCAAGCGCAACTGCTGCACGCCCGGCCCGACCTGCGCATGGAACTGCTGCGCGGCAACGTGCAGCCGCGGATCGCCAAGGTCATGCGCGGCGACTGCACCGCGAGCCTGCTGGCGCTCGCCGGGCTGCGCCGCCTGGGGCTGGAAAGCGAAGCGGTCCTGCCGCTCGATCCCGACGCGATGGTGCCGTCGGCCGGCCAGGGTATCGTGGGTATCACCGTCCGCCGGGACGACACGGTGCTGCGGGAACTGCTGGCCGGGATCGAGGATCCGGAAGCGCGTGCCGTGTCCACGGCGGAGCGCAGCCTGCTGGCCTCGTTGGACGGCTCCTGCCGCACGCCCATCGGCGGCCATGCCCGGCTGCTGCCGGCGCCGGCGGGGCAGGTGCCGCGGCTGCACCTGACGGGCCTGGTGGCGCGGGCGGACGGGTCGTTCCTGCTGAAGCGCGGCCTGCACGGCTCGGCGGACGATGCCGCGCGGCTCGGCGCCGAGTTGGGCGCTAGCCTGCGGGCCGACAGCCCGCACGACATTTTTGCCTAACGGCGTCTTGGTCACGCGCCCCGAGCCGGGCGCGTCCGAGACGGCCCGGCGCCTGCGGGCGCTGCATCACGATCCCATCATCGCGCCGCTGCTCCACATCCGGCCGCTCGCGCTCGCGCCGTTCGGGGAGGTGGGGGCGGTGCTGGTCACCAGCGGCAACGCCGTGCCGTTGCTGCCGGCCAGCCTGCGTGCCGTGCCGCTGCTGGCGGTGGGCCATGCCACGGCGGACCGCGCCCGGTCGGCGGGTTTCACGGAGGTTGCCAGCGCGGACGGCGACGCGGCGGCGCTTGCCGCGCTGACCCGGCGGGCCTGTCCGCCCGGCGCCGCCCTGCTGTTCGCCACCGCGCGGGGGCAGGGCGTGCCGCTCGCTGCGGCGCTGCGGGCGCACGGCTTCGCGGTGCACCGCCGGGCCGTTTATGCCGCCCGCCCCGCCACCCGGATGCCGCCTGCCGCCACGCGGGCCTTGCGGGACGGCTGCCTGGCCGCGGCGCTGTTCCTGTCGGCGGACACCGCCCGCGCGTTCGTCCGGCTGCTGCCGCCGCCGCTGCATCCCGCCTTGGCGGCGGTCGATGCCTTGGCAATTGGCCAGCCGGCAGCGGATGCGTTGTGCGTCTTGCCCTGGCGTCGCGTGCGCGTCTCGGCTAAGCCGACACAGGACTCATTATTGGCACTGCTATGACCGAACCAGACGCGCCTGACCCCTTCCCATCCATCCCGGCGGGACCGCCCGAGCGCGTCCGGATCGAGGGGCCGCCCCCGCAACCGCGCCGCGATCTCCTGCCGGCGCTGTATCTGCTCGGCTTTTTGGTGCTCGCCGGGGCGCTGTTCTACCTGTACCGCAATCCCAGCACGCCCGCCGGGGTGGAGCAGGAGGCGTCGCGGGTCGATGCCTTGCAGCAGCAGGTGACCGCGCTGACCGGCCGGCTGAACGAGTTGGAGGGGCGGCCTGCGTTGGCCGCGAGCATCGGGCCGCTGGACGCCCGGCTTTCCGCCCTGGAACCCAAGCTTGCGGCGGTGGAGCCGAGGCTGTCCGCCGTGGAGCAGCGTCCGGCCCCGGTGCCGCAGGCGGACTTCGGCCCGATCACCGCGCAGCTTGAGGCCGGCGTTGCCAAGCAGGATGCCGCGCTGTCCAAGCAGGGTGCCACCCTTCAGGACCTCGGCGACCGGCTCGGCGCGATCGAGGGCCGAGCGGGCACGGCGGAGAAGCAGGACGCCGCCAGCTTCCAGGAGTTGGCCGGCCGGCTCGGCGCGGTAGAGAACCAGGTGGCCGCGATGCAGGTGCAGGATGTCGCCGGCTTCCAGGCCCTGGCCGACCGCCTCGGCACGGTTGCTGGCCAGGTGGCCGCGATGCAGAAGCAGGACGCCGCAAGCTTCCAGGGTCTGGCCGACCGCCTCGGCACGGTTGAGGGCCAGGTGGCCGCGATGCAGAAGCAAGGTGCCGCCAGTTCCCAGGGGTTGACTGACCGGCTCGGCACGGTGGAAGGCCGGGTGGCCGCGGTGGAGAAGCAGGACAGCGCCATCGCCGGGCAGCTTGGCGGCGTCGCGGAACGGGCGCAGCGCACCTCGCGCACCCAGGTCGCCGCCGCCGCGCTGGACGCCGGGCAGAAGCTGGGCGAGATCCCCGGCGCGCCGCCCGCGTTGGCCCGCTTCGCCTACAACGCGCCGCCGACGGAGGCCGGGCTGCGCTTGTCCTTCAACGCCGCCGCGGAGGCGGCGCAGAACGCCAGCCAACCCGGCGCGATGGAGGGCCAGCCTTTCGCGTCCCGGCTGTGGACCCGCGCGCAGCAGTCGCTGTCGGTGCGCCAGGGCGACCGCGTGGTGCTGGGCGACCCGGTGGCCGGCGTGCTGGCCCATGCGCGCCAGGCGCTGGAGGCCGGGGACCTTTCCGGCGCGGTCTCTGCGCTGGACGGGCTGACCGGCCCGGCGTCGGCGGCGATGGCCGATTGGGTCGGCCAGGCTCGCGCGCTGCTCGACGCCCGGTCCGCGCTCGCCACCATGGCGGCACGCGGCTGATGCGCGCCGTTCTCGGACTGACCGTCCTCGCGGCGGCGGCGATTGCGCTGGCGTGGTGGGTGGCCGGGCTGCCCGGCACGGTGTCGGCGACGGTCGGCGACACGACGCTCTCGACCTCAAGCCCGGTCGCCTTGGTGCTGCTCGCCCTGCTGTTCCTGGTGATCTACTTCGTGGTCCGGGCCTTGGCGGCGCTCACGCGCGTGCCGCGCGCCGCCCGGCGCAGCCAGCAGCGCCGCAACCGCGCGCGCGGCAACAACGCCGTGACGCGGGCCTTGGTGGCGCTGGCAGCCAGCGATTCTGCCGCCGCGCAGCGCGAAGCCGAGCGCAGCCGGCGCCTGCTGGGCGACACGCCGCTGACGCTGCTGCTCACGGCCCAGGCGGACCGCCAGGCCGGACGGGAGGACGCCGCCGCGGCCACGTTCCGGCAGCTTGCCGGGCGCAAGGACGCGGCGTTCCTGGGGCTGCGCGGCCTGATGCGCCAGGCAACGGCGAACGAGGACTGGGCTGCGGCCGACGACTTGGCCCGCCAGGCCGAGGCGGTGCGGCCCGGCGCGCAGTGGCTGCAGGAGGAGCGCCGGACCTTGGCGCTGCGCACGGGCAACTGGGCCGACGCGCTGCGGCTGTCCGGCCCGAACCTGCGCGCGCCGCTGGCGGTCGCCGCGGCCGGCGCGGAGCGGGACCCCGCGGCGGCGCTGCGTTACGCCAAGCAGGCCTGGACCGCGAACCCGATGCTGGCGCCCGCCGCCATCACCTACGCGAGCTGCCTGCGCGCCAGCGGCAAGGACGGCAAGGCCAACGACGTGCTGCGGCGGTCCTGGGCGACGCAGCCGCATCCCGACGTTGCCACGGAGTACATGGCAGACCTGACCGACAAGCAGGACCGCCTCAGGGCGGCGAACGGCCTGGCGCAGCAAAATGCCAGCCATCCGGAAAGCCATCTGCTGCAAGCGCAGGCGGCGTTGGACGCCGGGATGGCCCAGGAAGCCCTGCGCCACATCAAGGCGGTGCGCAGCGCCGGGCTGAACCAGCGCCGGGTTTGGGTGCTGCTGGCCGACATCGCGGACCAGGCGGGCCACATGAGCGAGGCGCAGGACGCCCTGCGCCACGTCGCGGCGGCCGACCCCGACCCGTTCTGGCGCTGCGCCGCTTGCGGCACCGCCCATGGCCGCTGGCAGCCGGTCTGCGACGCCTGCAACACGCCCGGCGAGATCAATTGGGTGCAGTCCAGCCAAACCGCCGTCGTGCGGCAGGTGCCCCTGTTGGACCATGCCGACAGCAGCGGCGGGAGCTTGGCCCCGATCTGACGGAAGCGGCGCTTATAAGGGCAGGGCGCGGGTCTCGCCGAAGCCGAGCACGTCGAACGCCTGTGTCGGTAGCCCGGCGTGGGCGCGCGCCTGCCGCAGCGCATCCAGCGGGGCGTCGATGGCCTCGTCCGTGAGCTGGAAGGTGCCGAAGTGCATGCCGATGGCCTGGCGGGCGCCCAGGTCGGCGCGGGCTTGCACCGCCTCCGCCGGGTCCATGTGGACGGCCTGCATGACCTCGCGCGGCAGGTAGGCGCCGATGGGCAGCAGGGCGACCCCGGGCGGGCCGAGCCGCCCGTGGATCGCCGCCCAGTGCGGCCCGGCGCCGGAATCGCCGGCGAACAGCAAGCGGCCTTCCGGCGCGTCCAGCATGAAGCCGGCCCATAGCGTCCGGTTGCGGTCGCGAGGGCCACGCGCCGCGAAATGCCGGGCCGGCGTCGCCGTGACGGGGAACGGGCCGGCCGTTGCGGTCTCCCACCAGTCAAGCTCGACCGCGCCCGGCACGCCGGCGTCTCGCAGCGGCCCGGCGTTGCCGAGCGTCGTCAGCAGCTGCGGCCGGAACCGCCGGTGCAAGGCTCGCAGGCTCGGCAGGTCCATGTGGTCGTAATGGTTGTGCGACACCAAGACCGCGTCGATGGGCGGCAGCGCGTCCAGCGCCAGGCCCGGCGCCCGCACCCGGCGCGGCCCCATCCACTGCACGGGAAAGCAGCGCTCGCTGAAGATCGGGTCGGTCAGGATCGAGAACACGCCGCCTGGCCCCGGCAGCCGGATCAGGAAGGTGCTGTGGCCGATGAAGGTCAAGCTGACCTGGCCCGGCGCAACCGTGTCGCCGGGCGGGGGAAACGCCGGGTTGGGAAGGCGAGCGGGCCAGCGGGCCTTCTGCCGGTTCATCTGCCAGCGCAGCACGGCGCCCAAGCCCCGGGCCTGGGACGCGCCGGGGTTGAAGAAGTGCTCGCCGTCGAAGTGGTCGCTCACCGGGGGCTTCACCGGCATCGCGCCACGCCCAGGAGGGGTTCCGGATCGACCGCGGCGCCGCCGCGCAGCACGGCGAAGAACAGGTGCGTGCCGTAAGTCACGCCGGTGCGGGCGATGTGCCCCAACGGCTCGCCGGCGGCCACGCCGCGTTTGCCCTCCGCGATGGCGGGCACGAGGTTGCCGAGGTGGGCGTAGAGCGTCGTGCTGCCGTCGGGGTGGGCGACATGCACGGTGACGCCGCCAAGCCCCTGGCGCTTGACGCGCAGCACCGTGCCAGCCGCCGCCGCGCGCACCAGCGCGCCCACCGGCGCCGGCAGGTCGATGCCGTTGTGGAACGCGGCCGGGGCATGCGGCCCCACCGCATGGCGCCAGCCGAACGGGGACGAGATGCAGGCAGGCTCGACCGGCGGGCGCAGCGGCTCCGCGACCGCGCAACAGGGTGCGAGGGCCACCATGGCCAGGAAAGGATGCAGCATGGCCGCATCCTGGCCCGGCTTCCTGCTTGCCGCAATGCAGCCCGGCCCATAGGCTCGGCCGATGGGCCGGTTCATCCTGCGCCGGATCATCATGGGCGTGCTGGTGTGCATGACGGTGCTGGTGGTCAGATTCGCGCTGACCCGGGTGGCGGGAAACCCGGCGCTGGCCGCGGCTGGTGGAGTGCCTGCTGGCCAGCGTACTGACGCCCCTTCGCCGGGTGGAGGCAGCGCTACTTCCAGCTTGAAAGGTAGAACCGTGGCAGCTCGTCGCCGAACGCCTTGAAGTTCAGCGCGCGGCTCATCGCATAGTTGGTGACGAAGGTGAACAGCGGCGCGTAGTAGGCGCGCTCGGTGATGCGCTTGATCGCGGCGCTGTAGGCGGCACGGCGCTTGTCGGGGTCGCTGCTGCTGCTGCCGGCTTCCACCATGGCCTGCAGCTCGGGGTCGCGGGCGTAGTCCTGGCTGCCGCCGGTGAAGAAGAACGGCATGAAAGCGGAAGCGTCGTTGATCGAGTAGCTGCCCCAGCTTCCCAGTTCCATCGGGTTCCCGCCCTCGGTGCTGTGCTGAATCACGGCGCCGACCTGGAGCTGATTGATCTTCGCCTGGATGCCGACGGCGGCGAGGTAGTTCTGGATGGCGCCCTGCCATTGCGGCAGCAGGTAGCCGACGATCTCGGTCGTGAAGCCCTGGGGGTAGCCGGCCTCGGCCAGCAGCGCGCGGGCCTTGGCCGGGTCGTACTCGTACTTGGTGGCGACGGCTTGGTCGCAGCCGAACTGGGTGGGGAAGCACGGCGCGTCCAGCACGCGGGAGCCGCCGGGCATGAACTGCTTGGCCATGGTCGGCCGGTCCAGGGCGTGCAGGATCGCCTGGCGCACCTTGGCGTTGGTCAGCGGGTTGTCCGCCCCGGTCCGCCCGGCGCTGTCCATGTTCAGGTAGGCGACCCGCATGCTCTCGTTGCGCAGGGTTTGCAGGGTTGGCATCCGGTTGAAGTTGTCGAGTTGGTCCGGGCTGAACATCCAGATCCAGTCGGCCTGGTTGCCCAGCAGCGCCGACATCTCGCCGGTCGCGTCCGCCACCTCCTTGATGACCAGGCGGCGGATGGCGGGCTTGCCCTTGGGGCTGTCGAAGTAGTCGTCGTTGCGCTCCATCTCGATCTGGCTCGCGCCGTCCACCTTGGTGATCCGGTACGGGCCGGTGCCGACCGGCGCCTTGGAATACTCGGCCCCCACCCGTTCCCGGTAGGCTTTCGGGTAGATCGGCAGCACCATCGCGATGTACTCAAGCGCTGCCGGGAACACGCGCTTCAGCTTGATGCGGACGTGCATGTCGTCGGTCGCCTCGGCGCCCGCGATGAAACCGAAGTTGCTGGGCACCGCCACCTGCTTGTCGGACAGGGTGCTTTGCACCGTGTAAACCACGTCCTCCGCGGTGAACGGGCTGCCGTCGTGGAACTTGACGTTCGCGCGCAGCTCGAACTCGATGGTCGTGTCGTCGGCGTAGCGCCAGGACGTGGCGAGCAGCGGCTTCAGCTGAAGCGTTTCGGGGTCGCGGTAGATCAGCGTGTCCCAGGCCTGGTGCGCCACCACCAGCCCGGTGCGCAGCGAGTTGTAGTAGGGATCGACGTTCGGCACCCCGTCCCGCCATGCGACTCGGAGCGTGTCCTGCGCCTTTTGCGCCGCCGCCTGGCTGCCAGCCAGCAAGCCCGCAGCGATGAACCAGCCGCTGAGCAACAGGCACGTCCGCATCATCCAAACCCCGGCACCGGCAGGATCAAACGTTACGTGCGCCCGCCCACCGGCGCAATGCTGCAATGCGTCAGCCGGCCTGCCGCTCTTCCCCAGTGCTAACCCATCGTCGCGTTGAATGCCCCGCCATCCAGCAGCAGGTTCTGCCCCACGATGAAGCCTGACGATGCGGCGCACAGGAACACGCAGGCGTCGCCGAACTCGGCGGGATCGCCGACCCGGCCGGCCGGGGTTTGCTGGGCGCGCTCGCGCAGCAGCTCGTCCACCGGACGCCCGGCCTGCTCCGCAGCCTGGGCGGCGTTGGCGCGCAGACGGTCCGTGAGGAACGGACCCGGCAGCAGGTTGTTGATCGTCACGTTGTGCCGCGCCACCTGCCGCGCCAGGCCGCCCACGAACCCCGTCAGCCCGGCCCGCGCCCCGTTGCTCAAGCCGAGCGCCGGGATCGGCGACTTCACGCTGCCCGAGGTGATGTTGACGATGCGGCCGAACCGCCGCGCCGCCATGCCGTCCACCACGGCGCGGATCAGCGCGATGGGCGTCAGCATGTTGGCGTCGAGCGCGCGGAGCCAATCGTCGCGATCCCAGTCCCGGAAATCGCCGGGCGGCGGGCCGCCGGCGTTGTTCACCAGGATGTCGGGATCGGGGCAGGCGGCAAGGGCTGCGGCGCGGCCGTCATCCGTCGCGATGTCCCCGGCCGCCGTCGTCACCGTGGCCCCCGTGGCGGCGCGGATCTCGTCCGCCGTGCGCTCCAGCGCCCCGGAGGTCCGCGCCGTGATCGTCACCGCGACGCCTTCCCGCGCCAGAGCCATCGCGCAGGCGCGTCCCAATCCCTTGCTCGCGGCGCAAACCAAGGCGCGCTTGCCGTGTAAACCTGTGTCCATCGTTATTCCTCCCTTGCGGACGCGCCCGGCATCTCGGCTTCCAGGATTTGACGCCATCGGTCTGGCAGCCGCGCGGGCCGTCGCGTCGCCGCATCGACGCAGACGTGCACGAAATACGCCTCCGCGGCGGCTGCGTCCGCATCTTCCCGGAACACGGCCACCTCGTGCCGGATCGAGCTGTTGCCCAGCCTTGCAAACCGCAGCCCCGCAGTCAGCCGGTCGGGGAATGCGACCTCGGAATGATAACGGCAACCGTTTTCGGCGACCATCAGCAGGTGGCTGCCGCCTTCCCAGGCCAGGATGCCGCGCTGCACCAAAAAATGCGTGATTGCCGTATCGAAAAAGCTGTAATACGCCGCGTTGTTCACATGCCCGAACACGTCGTTGTCCATCCAGCGCGTGGTGACCGGGAGAAAGCGGCGATAATCGGCACGCAAGCCGGGCGAAGCTCTGCTCATGGGGCGGGGATCATGGCGGCCCCTGCGCCGCCGCGCCAGAGCCGCGCGCCGGAGCCGTGCGCCGTCAGCCAAGGATCTCCGCCCATGCTGCGCCTCATGCTGTTGCTTGCCATCCCGGCCGCCGCCGGGTGCATGTTCCCCGGCCGTGCCGCGGCCCACGCCATCCTCGTGGACAGCGAGCCAGCGGCACGCGCCACCGTGCCGCCGGGGCCGACCGGGATCAGGCTGCGCTTCAACAGCCGGATCGACCATGCGCGTTCCCGCCTGGCGCTGCGCAGCGGCCAGGAAGAGCGCGTGCTGGCGCTCGAACAGGCAAGCCCGGCGGATGTCATGGCAGCGGTCTCCGTTCTCGAACCCGGCGACTGCGTGCTGCGCTGGCAGGTGCTGGCTGTGGACGGGCATATCACGCGGGGCGAGGTGCCGCTGACCGTGCAGGCCCCGTCTGTGCAGGCCCCGTCTGTGCAGGCGAAATGACATGGCGCTGCTGATCGACCTGTTCGGCTACCTGTCCATCGTCCTGCACGGCTTGACCATCGGCGCGCAGAGCATGGCGGTGGGCGGCGTCCTGTTCCTGGTCGGCCTTGTGCGGCCCTTCGCGGCGACGCTGCCGGACGGCGCGGCCCTGGCCCGGCGCACCGGCATCATCGCGGGCTGGAGCGCGCTGGCCTTGGTGGCCTGCGAACTGCTGGCGGTCGCCCTGCAGGCTGCCGTGCTGATGGGCAGCGTGGACCTCAGCCTGACCGAGACGTTGACGGCGCAATTCGCGGTGGCCGGCCTGGTCAAGGCCGCCGCGGCCGGGGTGCTGGGAGCCGTCCTGCTGGCGCCCCGCCCGGCGCCGGCGCCGGCGCTGCTGGGGCTGTGCGCCATCGTGCTGGCGGCGGCGGTGATGACGACCCACGCCGCCGCGCGGCTCGCCGACGGCCCCGTGCTGATGGCCGCGACCGGGCTGCACATCCTGGGTGCCGCGACCTGGATCGGCGGCATCCCCTTCTTCATCGTGGCGCTGCGCCGGCTGCGCGACGGGGCCGCGTTCCGCCGGGTGGGCGCGCGGTTCTCGCGGATCAGCATGCTCGGCGTCGCCTGCATCCTCCTGTCGGCCGCGACGATGACATGGTTCTACATCGGCTCCTGGGGTGCGGCGTATGGCACCGCCTATGGCGTGATGGTGGGGGCCAAGGCCGCCATGTTCACGGCCCTGCTGTTGCTGGGCCTAGGCAACTTCCTGGTGGTCGAGCGGCTGCGGGCCGATCCCGCCACCCCCGTGCTGCGCATGCGGCGCTTCGCCGAGGTGGAGGTCGGCATCGGCTTCAGCATCTTCTTCGCCGCCGCTTCCCTGACCTCCGTGCCTCCAGCGGTGGACCTTTCGCGGGACCGCGTGACCTGGGCCGAGATCGCCGAGCGCAACACGCCGCACATGCCGCGCCTCGCATCGCCGGACCACGACAGCCTGGCGCTTTCGGAACTGCAAGCGCAATTGGACGCGGAGGCCGCCCGCGCCAAGAGCGCCCCGCTGCCGGCGGTCGTGCCGGGGTCGGGCGAACTGCCGGCGCGCAACGCCGCCGACATCGCCTGGAGCGAGTAACCACCATTGGGCCGGGCTGTTCGTGGTCGCCGTGGGCCTTTTGGGGTTGCTGCAGCATGCGGGCCTGCGCGCGGCGCGGCATTGGCCGTTGCTGCTGCTGGGCCTGGCGGGGTTTCTGCTCGTGCGGTCGGACCCCGAGGTCTGGCCGTTGGGCGAGGTCGGCCTTCTTGAAAGCCTGCGCGATGTGGAGGTCCTGCAGCACCGCGCCTTTGTCGTGCTGATCGCGGCGTTTGCGCTGTTCGAGTGGGGCGTGCGCGCCGGGCGGCTGCGGCGTCCCGGGGCGGCGCTGGTGTTCCCGCTGCTGACGGCGGCGGGCGGGGCGCTGCTGCTGACCCACAGCCACGCGATCTCCAACGTCAAGGACCAGCTGCTGATCGAGATGTCGCACACGCCGCTGGCGCTGGCCGGCATCGGCGCGGGCTGGGCGCGCTGGCTGGAACTGCGGGCCGACGGCCCGATCCGGCGCATGGCGGGCTGGGTATGGCCGGTCTGCTTCCTGCTCGTCGGCGCGATCCTGCTGCTTTACCGGGAAGCCTGAGGCGCCAGGCGGCCCGTCCCGGCCGGCACGAGGCTGTCCCGCGCCGACAGGAAACCCGGCCCGGCGGCCAAGAGCCACAGCACGGCAAAGAACATGAGGCTTTGCGCCGCCGTGCCGAGCAGCCTCATGCCGTGGCGCCTGCTGCGCCGGGCCGAGTGCAGCACGGGAGCGCCGCGGCTCGGAAGCGGCAGGTTCAAGGCGGAGTTGGCCAGGACCACGTGCATCACAGACCCTCTTTGTTCATCGAAAGTTCTAGTTACGCCGCATGAGCATTGCGAGTGACCTGCGTTCACTTTATGTTCCATAGTGGGCTAAGGTCAAGCCTTCATGCTGGCCGAAGCGCACGGGATGCGCCCCGGCGTGCTGTCAGGCCGTTGGGCCGCCTGATCCGGCCAAAAGGGCAGCGACCTGCTTGAGCAGTGCGCCAAGCCGGATCGGCTTCTGCAGCACGACCAGCCGCCCGCCGGTGAGGAGGGCCGTGGCCGGCGCGAGTTCGTCGCCGTTGTAGCCGGTCAGCAGGATGGATGGCATTCCCGGCCAG
This sequence comes from uncultured Acetobacteraceae bacterium, assembly GCA_964236415.1. Lineage (GTDB taxonomy): Bacteria > Pseudomonadota > Alphaproteobacteria > Acetobacterales > Acetobacteraceae > CAHJXG01. The sequence goes on from CAXSEX010000041.1 coordinate 11,258, forward strand.
CGCCGCTGCGCCTCTTGAATCAGCGCCAGCCCGTCAGCGCCCGGCATGGAAAGATCGGTGATGAGCAGGTCGGCTGGCTCGCCGTGTTCCAGGTGCGAAAGGGCAGGCGCCGTGCTGCTGAAGCTCTCAACGGCGTAGCCGGACGCTTCCAGCACCTCGTCCATCGCTTCAAGCACTTCGGCGTCGTCATCGACCAGCATGATGCGGCGCGTGCCTGCTGCGGCAGCGGCTGGGGCGCCGCCCGCCGCGTCCGCCGGGGCGCGGTCCGGGGTGCGGGCTTGGGGCAGGAACAGGCTCGCCGTGGTGCCCTGCCCAACCTGGCTGCGCAGAATCAGCATGCCGCCGGACTGCTCGGCAAAGCCGCTTGCCATCGCGAGGCCCAGGCCCGTGCCGCGCCCCCGCGCCTTGGTGCTGAAGAACGGCTCGGTGGCGCGTTTCAGCACGTCGGGGCGCATGCCGCTGCCGGTGTCGCTGACGTCGATCCGGATGAAGTGCCCCGCCTTCAATCCGGCCACGGTGCCGTCCGACGCCTCGGCTGCCAGCTTGAGCGTGTGGACAGGCTCTCGCGACCCACTAGCCGGCTCGTCGCCGCCCATCGCGTCCCGGGCGTTGGCCGCAAGGCTGGCCAGCGCCGTTTGGAGCTGGTCCTTGTCCGCCCAGGCCGGCGGCAGGGCGTCGGGCAGGGCGAGTTCGACGGCGGCCCGGCTTCCCAGGGTGCCGGCCAGGGCATCGCGCAGGTCGGTCAGCAGTTGGCCGATGTCGATCTCCTGGGCTTGCAAGGGGCTGCGCCGGGCAAAGCCCAGCAGGTGCCGCGTGACCACCGCGCCGCGCTCGGTCGCATCCACGATCAGCCCGGCCAGCCGTTCCACCGAGGCGGTGTTGTCCGGGCGCCGCTGGATCAGCCGGGCGCCCCCGGCGATGGCCTGCAGCACGTTGTTGAAGTCATGCGCGACGCCGCCGGCCAGTTGGGCCAGGGACTCCATGCGCTGCGCTTGCCAGAAGCGCTCCTGGGCCGCGACCTGCTCCGCCACGCGCCGCTCCAGGGTCGCGGCCAGATCCTGCACGGCAGCCTGTGCCTCCCGCCGATGCGAGATGTCCAGCACGGCGACCATGACGCCGGCCAGCCGTCCGCTGCCGTCGCGGGCCAGCGCCAGGTGGCTGGCGGCCCAGACATGGCTCGCGTCGGCCCGCACCAAGCGGCTCTCGATCCGGAACGGCTTCCCGGTGGCGAGCATCTGGGCGTGCTGCTGCAGGTGCGACGGGCGGTCCTCGGGATGTGTCAGGTCGTGCAGCGCGAGCGTTCGCAGGCGCGCCTCCCCATGGCCGGTCAACTGGCAATAGCACTGGTTCGCCAAGCGGATTTGCCCGTCCAGCCCGGTTTGCACGATGCCGATCGGAGCGAAGTCCACGATGGCGCCGAACTCGGCTTCCATGTCGCGCAGCGCCGCCTGCGATTGACGGAGCGCCCGCTTGAGACGGCCGCTGCGCTGCCAGCCGAGCAGCAGCGCCGCCGGCATCGCATACTGCATGGATCGCAGCAGGCGTGCCATCGGCGGTTGCCCAACCGGGGCCTGGATCGCGCGTTGTGCTCTGGTCATGGGGACACAACGCCGCATGGCGGCGTCGGCTCCCGCAAAGCCTCCTGTTTCCGCATCGACCCCGCCCTGGCTTGGGCGTCCCGCGCCTGCGGGCCCGGCGAAACCGCCGTCAGGCCGCCGCTTCGCGCTTGCGGCGGCCAGGCAGCACGGCCTCCGGCCTGCTGTCATCGGGCGTTTGCAGGGCTGCTAGCAGAGCCTTGCGCAAGACGGCCAGCTTGCGCTCGTTCTCGATCTTAAGGCCGAACACGTCCTTGACGTAGAACACATCGACCGCCCGCACGCCGTAGGTCGTGACGTGGGCGGAGGCGATCTGCAGCCCTTGCTCGCTGATGGCGGCCGTCACGTCGTGCAACAGCCCCGGGCGGTCGCGGCCGTTCACCTCCAGCACCGTGTGCGTGTTGCTGGCGCGGTTATCGACCACGACCCGCGGCGGCACGTGAATCGCCCGCATCCGCCGGCCCAGCAGCGCCCGGGATGCCCGGCGGATCTCGCCCGCCAGCGCCAGCCGTCCGGACAGCGCCTGGTCGATCAGCACGTGCAGCCGGGCCAGGCGGTGCGGCGCGTCGAAGGCGCCCCCGGCCGTGTCCTGGATCCAGAACGTGTCGAGCGCGCTGCCGTTGGTCAGCGTGTGGATGCGCGCGTCCACGATGGAGGCGCCCGCCACCGCGAGCGCGCCGGCGATCCGGCTGAACAGCCCGGCGTGGTCGGCGGTGTAGATCGTCACCTCCGTCACCGCGCGGGACGGCAACGGCTCGGTATCGACGGTGAGCGGCGCGCCCCGGCGCTCCGCGTCGCGGATCAGCCGGGCGTGCCGCGCGTGCGTTTCGGGATCGAAGCTGAGCCAATAGCCGGGATAGCCGAGGCCGTAGTAGAAGTCCCGGTCGGCTTCCGGCCAGTCGGTCAGGTAGTGCCCGGCCGCTTCCTTGGCCCGCGCCACCCGCACGTCGCGCTCGGTGGTGGCGAGGCCGCCGGCCAGCACGTCGGCGACCCGGGCATACAGTTCCCGCAGCAGGGTTGCCTTCCAGCCGTTCCAAACCCTGGCGCTGACGGCGCGCATGTCGGCAACCGTCAGCACCAGCAGAAGCTTAAGCCGCTCCGGCGACTGGATGGTGTCGGCCAGGTCCAGGATGGTCTTGGGGTCGTCGATGTCGCGCTTGAACGCCGTTTGGCTGAGCAGCAGGTGGTGCAGCACCAGCCAGCTCACCGTCTCCGTTTCCTCGGGCGACAGGCCGATGGCCGGGCCGATCTGGGTGGCAAGCTCGGCGCCGAGTTCGGAATGGTCGCCGCCGCGCCCCTTGGCGATGTCGTGCAGCAGCGTCGCGGCATACAGCGCCCGGCGGGATTGCAGGTCCTCGACGAGGCCCGAGGCGGTGGGCGCCACGTCCGCCAGCTCGCCCCGTTCCAGGGCGTTGAGCACGCGCACCGCCTCGATCGTGTGCTCGTCCACGGTGAAGACGTGGTAGGTGTCGAACTGCATCTGCCCGACGATGCGCGCCCAATCCGGGACGTAGCGGCCGAGGAAGCCGGTCTCGTTCAGGACGGCCAGCCACTTCGCGCCGCCCGCGCGGCTGTGCTCGCCGTCCCGCCCGCACAGCAGGTCGAGGAAAAGCTCGGCCCCCGCCGGGGTGCCGCGAAGCTGGATCGCCCCGCGCTCGTGCCGGATCAGCGCGCGCAACGCCAGCGGGTGCAGCTCCAGCGCCCGGTCCCGCGCCACCTGCAGGATGCGCAGCATGGCGATGGGATGGTGGCCGAACTGCCGGCCCGGCGCGGACATCAGCTTGCCGTCCGCCAGCACGAAGCCCTGCTCAAGCAGCGCCGCGTCGGTCGCCGCCGCCATCGCCGGCGGGCCGAGGGCCGCGCGCACGATGGCCGGCTCCAGCACCATGGTGATCCGGGTGATCTCGCGCGCGGTCAGGAAGTAGTGGCGCATGAACCGCTCGACGCCGTCCTGCCGGCCGTGGCGGATGTAGCCCATGCGGGCGCCGACGACCGGCTGCAGGTCGAAGGTCAGCCGGTCCTCGGCGCGCCCGGCGATGTAGTGCAGGTGGAAGCGCACGGTCCACAGGAAGTCCCAGGACCGCCGGCCATGCTTGGCTTCCTGGTGGGTGAGGATGCCGCCGCCGGGGCTTTCGGGACCGACCAGCTCGCCCATGACCTGGGTGCCGAACACGTAGCGCGACATCCAGTACAGCGTCTGCACGTCGCGCAGGCCGCCGCGGCCCTCCTTGATGTTGGGCTCGACCAGGAACGGCGTCTCGCCGTAGCGGTGGTGGCGGGCGTCGCGCTCCGCCTGCTTGGCCGCGATGAAGCCGCCGGCGTCCGCATCGGCGCAGGATTGCCTGAAACGCGCCTGGAACGCCTCGAACAGCCCGGCGTCGCCGGCCAGCAGCCGCGCGTCGAGCAAGGAGGTGCGGATCGTGAGGTCCCGCTCCGCCTCCGCGATGCATTCCGCGACCGACCGCGTGGCGTGGCCGACCTTGAGGCCGAGGTCCCACAGGAAGTAGAGCATGAACTCGACCGCGGCGAGCGTCGGCGCGGCGGGGCGGTCCGCGGTGATGAACAGGAGGTCGATGTCGCTGAACGGCGCCAGCACGCCGCGCCCGTAGCCGCCGGTGGCGACCACGGCCATTTGCCCGGCCCGGGCCGGGACGGCCATCCGTTCGGGCTTGGCCGGGTCCGTGTCGAGGCCAGTCGCGTTGGCGGCGCAGGCGTAGTCGCGCAGCGAACCGATCACGTCGTCCGTCAGCCGGCCCAGCAGGCGTCCGGCTTGCAGCCCGTTCATGCCCCCGGCCTCGAACCGCTCCTGCACGTGGTGCTGCACGCGGGTCAGGTAGCGGCGGAAGGCGCTGAGCGCGGCGTCACGCGGCGGCGGCTGACCACCGGCCGCGGCGCCGCGGAGCGCGGTGGTCAGCAGCGCGATGGCCTCCTCGGGCCGGTCGGGCAAAGGCAGGATTTGGGACATCAACCCTATGTTACCCCCAGACGCGCCGGGGGAACAGCAGCGAGTGCCTTGAGGCGATACAGAATTTCCACCGCGTCCCGCGGCGTCAGACGGTCGGGATCGACCCTCTCCAGCGCGTCCCGCAACGCATCGGACGGCGCATCGGGCAACGGGGCGGGTTCAGTGGCGGCATCGTGGGCGGGGGCCAACTGGGCGAACAGCGGCAACTCCGCCGGCCTGCCGTGGTGGGCCTTCTCCAACGCGCCCAGCAGGGCGGACGCCCGGCGCACCGTTGCCTGCGGCACGCCGGCCAGCTGCGCCACGTGCACGCCCCAGCTGCGGCCACCCGCGCCCTCCGCGACCTCGTGCAGGAACACGACGCTGCCGCGCCATTCCTTGACCCGCATCGTGTGCGGGCGCAGCCGGGGCATCTGCGCGGCCAGATCCGCGAGTTCATGGAAGTGCGTCGCGAACACCGTCCGGCAGCGGACCTGGCCGTGCAGCGCTTCCAGCACCGCCCAGGCGATGGCCAGGCCGTCCAGCGTGCTGGTGCCGCGGCCGATCTCGTCCACGATCACCAGCGACCGCGGGCCGGCCTGGTGCAGGATGGCGGCGGTTTCCGTCATCTCGACCATGAAGGTGCTGCGCCCGCGCGCCAGGTCGTCGGCGGCGCCGACGCGGGAAAAAAGCCGGTCGACGACGCCGATCACCGCCGCCTCCGCCGGCACCGGCAGCCCGGCCTGGGCGAGGATCACCAGGATCGCGTTCTG
>CAXSEX010000042.1:0-16470 GCA_964236415.1 uncultured Acetobacteraceae bacterium
TGCCTGTCACGGTGCAGATGTCGGTCAGCGGGTGGTCGCGCTCCGCGACCAGCAAGCTCAGCTCGGGCGCTTGGCTGGCGGCGAGGCGGACGCGGACACGAGTGCCCGTTTCGGCCTCGAACTGCTGCCGGAAGGCCGGGGGCACGAAGCCGTCATAGGCGGTGACGCCCAGCCCGGTGGCAGCGGTGGCCGGGGCGGCGCGCAGCAGAACCGGCGCGGCCAAAGCGGCGCCGGCCAGGGCGGCGCGGCGCGTGACAGGCCGATGCGTGACAGCGTGGGACGGGGCGGCTATCGAGTTGGGCATCGCGGCCTCCGTTCGTATGATGTTTTCGTGGGATCATCATATCCGGCGCCGGGCCGCTGAAAAGGGGGCGCCATGCAACGAGTGACTGTCACGATGGAGGATGCGCTGCTGGCCGAGCTGGACGCGCTGGTGGCACGCCGCGGCTACCAGGGCCGGTCGGAGGCGCTGCGCGACCTGGCGCGCGCCGGCATGCGCCAACTGGACGGCCCGGCACCCGACGAAGCCTGCGTGGCGGCGCTGGTGTACGTGTACGACCATGCCCGGCGCGACCTGCCCAACCGCCTGGCAAACGAGTTCCACGGCCACCACGACCTGGCCGTCTCCACCCTGCACGTCCACCTGGACGCGCAAAGCTGCCTGGAGGTCGCGGTGCTGAAGGGGCCTGCCTGCGCCGTGCAGCACATGGCGGACCAAGTCACCGCCGAGCGTGGGGTGCGGCACGGGCAGCTTGTGCTGCTGCCCGTGGGCAGCGCCGCCTGACCCTTCGGTCCGGGACCGCCTTGTCGGTCCCGGACCGCCTTTGGCAGACAAAAATTGGCGAAACCGGGAACTGCCGACAACCCGGCCCGGCCGAGCGTGTTGCGTCTGCACGCCATCCGGTGCGGCGAAAGGAGATGCCATGCCCCTGTTGCAGCAGCCCAGCCCGATCCCCGATCCCATCCCGCCGCCGGGACCGCAGATCCCGCCGGCGCACGATCCCGACGATCCGGCGCCGGTCGAGGAGCCGCCGGACGGAGACCCCCTCCCGATCCCGGACGAGGATGGGAATCCTCCGATGCGCGTGGCTTGACGAGGCTTTGGAAAGGAGAACGCGATGAAGCTGCAAGGCAAGACAGCCCTGATCACCGGTGCCGACTCCGGCATCGGCCAGGCGACAGCCGAACTTTTTGCGCAGGAAGGGGCGGATGTCTGCGTCGGCTACCACACGGACCAGCCCGGCGCCGAGGACACGAAGCGCCGGGTCGAGGCGGCAGGCCGACGCGCGATGGTCGTGCAATGCGACGTGGGCGACCCGGCGGCGGTCACGGCGATGTTCGAGCAGGCACAGGGCCTCGGCACGCTCGATATCCTGGTGAACAACGCGGGCAAGGGCATGGGCGGGATGCCGGTCGCCGACATGGAGGACGCGAAGCTGGAGCAGATCCTGCGGACCGACCTGATGGGGCCGCTGTTCTGCGCCCGCGCCTTCATCCGGCTGCGCCGCGCCCACGGCGGCAAGGGGCGGATCGTGACGGTCAGCTCGGTCGCGCAGCACTTGCCGACACCCGGCAGCGCCCCGTACGGCATGGCAAAGGCCGGCATCGGCTCGCTGACCCGCAGCTTGTCCCGCGAGTTGGCGGAGGACCGGATCAATGTCAACAACGTGGCGCCGGGCCTGATCCAAACGCCAATGACGCAGGAAACCCTGAACGACCCGAAAAAGGCGGAAGCGTCGATGCAGGCCATCCCGTGGCACCGCCCCGGGCAGCCGGAGGAGATCGCGCGGGTGGTGCTGTTCCTTGCGTCCGACGACGGCGATTACGTGACCGGGCAGACTTGGGTTATGGATGGCGGTCTGACCATGAACTGGGGCGGCGCCTAAAGGCTCTGCCAAAGCCCGGCGGCGCGGAAGCCGCGCGGGGGCTTGCCGCCGATGCGGGCGACAGGAATCTTGCCGGGCGTCGGCAACGACAGGCCAACGGCTGCGTTGGCGGCTATGAACCCGATGTATGCCGGGTTTACTTTGCTATTGGCCCGCAAAAGGAAACAAACTGATGGGTATCATCGCTTGGCTTGTTCTGGGTCTTATCGCCGGCTTCATCGCCAGCAAGCTCTACGCCGGCAGCGGACAGGGCGTCGTGCTTGACATCGTGCTTGGCGTCGTCGGCGCTTTTGTGGGCGGCTTCCTGTTCTCGGCGTTCGGCGCCGCGCCGGTGACAGGCTTCAACATCTACAGCATGATCGTCGCCGTCATTGGAGCGGTCATCGTGCTGTGGATCTATCATGCCGTCGTCGGTCGCCGGGCGATGTGACCAGGCCCTGTCGCCTAGGGGCCGGAGCGGTTGCTCCGGCCTGGGACCGGCCGCTTCCGTGCGGACATCACTTTGAAAACGTGCGGGTCGGACTCAACCAAACGGCCGAGTCCGTCGCATGACCGGGGTGGTGGTGCGGCTGTTCCGCTACCCCGTCAAAGGCCTCAGCCCCGAGCCTCTAGAGACTTTGGCGCTGACGCACGCGCACGGAATCGAGCGCGACCGCAGCTTCGCATTGGCGTTGGGGACGACGGAGTTCGACCCGGCGCGACCACGGCCCTTGGCCAAGACCAATTTTCTCATGCTGGCGAGAAACGAGGCCTTGGCACGGCTGCAAACGCGGCTTGACCAAGACGCTCGTTTGACCGTGCGCCTCAATGGGCAAGTCGTGGTTGAGGGCGTGCTTGACGACCTGGCGGGCCGGACGGCCGTTGAAGACTTCTTCACGGCATTCGTCGGCGCCGCGGCGGCTTGCGGCCGGGTTCGCGTCGTGTCGGCGCCGGGGCATCGCTTCACGGACATCGGCGCCCCTGCGCCGGAGTTCATGGATTGCGTGTCGCTCGTCAATCTCGCGAGCCTGCGGGCATTGGAAGCGGCGATGGGCCGACGCCTGGATCCCCTGCGTTTCCGGGCCAACGTCTACATCAATGGCTTGCCCGCTTGGGCGGAGTTCGATCAACTCGGCGCGTCGCTGATGGTGGGTCCAGCGGAGTGCCGCGTGGTGCGCCGCACCCGGCGCTGCCCGGCCACCAACGTCGATCCCGCAACGGCCCGGCGGGACGCTGACGTGCCCCAGGCATTGCGCGGCTCATTCGGCCATGCAGACTTGGGCGTTTACCTGCAACCGGTCGGCGTCGGCACGGTGACGCTCGGCGACGCGGTGTCCACGTCTCAAGCCGCATCGCCCAAGAGTTCGAGCCGCGTGGCCGAGATCACCTGATGAGGGTCACCGCGGAGAGCGTCATGTGGGTCGCGGTGCCGGGCAACACCGCCGAAATCCGGTGCTCCGCTTCGCCCGACGTTTTTTCTTGGGGAGCCGGCAGGGTACGCCGACGCCGGAATTGCAAACCTGTCGGTGCGGCCTGACGTCCGAACAACTGCTCGTGACTATGAGGGACGTGATAGCGGTGCCGCCGCGCGTGACGGCACTGGCTGATGATCTGGGCCGCCTGCCCGCCGATCATGCCGGGCGGAGCCGAATGTTCGGCCTTGCAGATATCTTGCTGATGCAGGCGCACCCTGAAGGGGGCGGCCGAAGCAACCTCGCTTTGTACTTTTAAAGCTTGAAAGGGATATTACGACTTCGGCGTGCATGGTGGTCGCGTTAACGCCTTACAAACAGCGTTGGACGATACGCCGGCCTTATCAAGTCAGCTTTCACGCCCTGCACGCGATAAGTAGTTCTGAACTCGAAAAGTTTGGTGGACAAGTTTGGACAGGCTACCTATATGGAAGTGACAGCTTGGCAAATCGGTTTTTGCGCAAGACTTTTGGTTTTGGCACAGCAAGATAAAACCGGGTTTGAGACAAGTGCTGTTGCCGAACATAAATTCTCTACAACATAGCACAATGAGAGCGGATGCCCGACTCAGACGAAAACCTCCCCTTGTCACCCAGCGACACGCAGGCCACTGAAAATCGAATGCGACGTGCTCTGGGTTTGCAGGGTCCATCCCGCCAGCCTCCGCAACAGCGTGCCGACCAGGTGCGCCCGCGTCACCGCTTCGTGCAGGATGGCGGAGTTCCGGTGGTTGTCCTCAATAGCCGGAGCGACAACGACCCGACGGCAGTATTCAAAGCGCGTGTCGCAGAATTGGAAGCCGCATTGGAAGCGGAACGAAGTGCACATGGCGCAACCCGGCGTTCATTGCACGACGCGCAGGCGACCGTCCAAGCGCAGCAGACCCGCCTTGCCCATGCCGAGCTTGCGCACAGCGAGGCCCTGACAGCCGAGCGCAGCGCCCGCCAGGCGGCAGAGGGAAGCCTGCAAGCCCGCTTGGCGGCGTCTGAGGAGTCGGTTGCTCCAACTGTTGCCACTCCGCCGTTGCCAGCGTCTGTGAAGCCGAAAGTCGCCGTACGGAAGGTGCCCCGCATCCCGCGCGTTTCCAAGGCGAAAGAGCCGCAACCGGTGAAGTGGTGGCTTCCCAACTTTCGAGAGAAGCTGCGTTTTTAACCGTTTGGCACCATCCTGAGTGGTACGGCCAGATAGGGGCGGCTTGGCCGACAGCGATTGATGCTCCCGCTCTCGGTCAGTCAGCGGCGATAAGTAAGCTTGAGCCATTGTCGGTGCTAATGGTTCAAGCCTTTTACTTGATACATCCCGGCCAAGCTAACGCCCGGGTCGGTTGCAGAATGCTGGCTCCTTCAATCCGCGCTAGCGGCCAGCCGTATTGCCCTGTTCGCTGCTTCGGGCGTTTCATGCGACTCTCCTGTTGTTGGGAGGCATAGCGCAGTGACGGACAACTCTTGGAAGAGACCCCCGGCTTTGGAAAAGTTGGGGTTGTAGAAGGGGTCGCTCTGGATCTCCGGACCCCAGCGCGTCATCATCACCTGCTCCTCGTAGAGGAATCGCCCGAGGTGCGCGTCATTCATGTCATCACCCCGGCTGGCAGATTCATGGTGTTCCGCTATGACGTCGGCACAGTAAATCACTTTGAACCCCGCGCGGCGCAACTTGAGGCAAAGGTCCACGTCATTGAAGGCGACGGACAAATCCTTCTCGTCAAACCCCTTCACCTCTTGGAACGCATCTGCCTGGCATAGCATCAGAGCACCAGTGACCGCAGAGAGTTCTTGAGTGCAAAGGCCACGTCCCATGTAGAAGGCATCATCGATCGCGTGACCGCGGTTGGCATGATCGCCCACACCGCCTACGCCCAGAATGACGCCGCCATGTTGCAGGGTGCGGTCTGGATACACCAGCTTGGCGCCGACTGCCCCCACTGTCTTGTCAGCCAACGCCTCGTCAATAAGCATACGCAGCCAGTTTGGTTGCTCGACGAATACGTCATTGTTCATGAATACGAAGAATTCGCTGTCGGATTGCAAGCAAGCGATATTGTTCAGACGGGAATAGTTGAAGGGTTCCTCGACCCGGATGACCCGAACCCGGTCATGCTTTTGTGCCTTTGCCGTGAACTGCGCTGCTTCTCGGCTGGTTGACCAATTATCGACCAAGACAATTTGAAAGTTTTTGTAGCTGGTCACATCAAGAAGGCTCTCCAAACACCGTCGCGTGCGGTCGAGTTGCTCCCTGAACGGGATGATGACGGTAACGCTTGGCTCTTCCTGAAACCCCCATTCCAGCCGGTAGCTGGTCTCTCCTGCCGTGAGAGACACTTTCGCCTCCCGGCCTTGCCGCCGCAGGTGATCCCGCACCGCCCTGGCGCCCGCATCGACGGCGTAGGACTTCGCCGATACATCCGTGGCCGTGGAACTGGGGGTTCTGCGCCAGTGATAGACAATTTCCGGCACGTGGACGATGCGGGCCGGGTCCACAATCTCCGACAGGCGCAAGATCAGGTCATGATCCTGAGCGCCGTCGTATTCGGACCGAAGCGGTCCCGCCGCATGAAGCGTCGCCGCTTCGACGACCAGGAAATGGCAGACATGGTTTTGCCCCAACATCAGCCGGTAGTTCCAATCGCTTTTTAGGTTGGGATCGGAGTACCGCCCGAAATCGTCGATCTTGTCTTCGTCGGAAAACAGGACCTTTGCGCCGGTCTTGAGCGCCGCCTCCACCATGATCTCGACGGCGGCTTCGAGCAACAGGTCGTCGTGGTCAAACAGGGCGATGTACTCGCCGTTGGCCGCCGCGATGGCCGTATTGGTGGCGCCGCTGATGCCGGTGTTCTTCTTCTGCGGAACCGCCCGGATACGACGATCCCTGGTGCAAAACTCCGTAATGGCCGCAGTCAACTCCTTGGACTTGCTGCAGTCGTCAACCAGGATCAGTTCCCAGTTCGGGTACGTTTGCGCCAGGACGGACTCCACCGCGGCCACGAAGTCCGTCAAGCGTGGCCGATAAACAGGGCACAGAATGCTGACGAGCGGCTGCGGCCGGTTCGCTGGCCAGGGCGTCTGCCGCCTGCGGAAGTGCAGCGCGGCATGGTACTGCCGCACCCAGGAGTCATAATCGGCCAGCGTGAACACATGCTGGGTCAGCATATCTCTGAGTTCGCTTCTCAACCGCCAGAGTTGCGTGGTCATGCCCTCAACGACGTTGTGCAAGCGTGCGATGCGGCTCTCGGAAAGGTGGGCCGGATACTCAAAAGAGACCGGGCTGCCCTCCAAGGATTCGCCTGTAGCGGCGAAGGTGAACTCGAAAGTGTAAGACCGGCCGTCGCGAAAGCGCGCGGGGGGCCGGAACATGAAGCCGCAATGCGGGTCGCAGCTGAGCGCCTTGGCGACATCGGCGCGGTGCTTGTCCGTTTTGACCCGGCCCACCTCGACCCCGTCATGCAGCACCAGGAGGTCAACACCGCCCTGCTTGACCGTGCTGCCATGATCCTGGCGCACTGCCCAGCCGCGCAGCGCGCCATGGTTCAGGCCGTCCACGAAACCGGCCAGTGTGACGGGCGCATGCATCCGGAGAACGGCCGACTTTGCCATGCTTCCGTCACGGTCGGAGAGCAAGAGGTACTCCCCGCTATGGAAGCGTATGGAAATTGTGTGAGGCTCGCCGTCCAAATACTGCTCGGGAATTGGAATCCGGAACCCTGCCTGACTGCTGCGCAACCCGGCACTTTCCAGGTCCGGCCGGTCGATGTCGCAGAAGAAGTTGGCGACTGGCCCGTCATCAAGGAACAAGAACAGGCTGGCGGCGTTGTCACCGCGGAACGAGTCGATTGCCCAACCATGGACGTAGCCGTTTTTGATAGCGTCAACACGTCCATAGCGCGAACTTTTTTTCATGCTGCGTCCTGCCTTGGCAGCGCCGTGCGGGTCTTCTTACACGACTTCGCCTATTTTATCGTGACTGCATCAAGTTTGCACCACCCATACGTGTTAACCTGCACGTTTTTACACGTCAAGATATGTTTGTTGCGATGCAGGATCGCCGTGGCTCGGACGGTAGGCATCGTTTGTCTTCAGGACACAGCATGAGCGACACGCGAGGCTTCGTCGCAGGGGGATGGCAAGCAGCCAAGCATGGCGGATCGATCCGCCTGTTGTCCGAAGCCGCGGACTGCCTTCGGCGTCAGACCGCGAATGCCATGCGGCCTTCGGATTGACCGTAGGCCAGGTAATGCTGCAGCGGGTCCATATTGGCCGCGCGGACATCCAGGTAAGCCGCCAGGTACTTGGCGACGCTGAATTGCGCTGACGGGTCGCGGCCCTCGCGCCAGCCATACTGCTCATAATGCTTGACCGGATCGATCTGCGCCGCCGCGACATCGGGGTTGTGGCCCAGATAGTAGTTGGTGTTGAAGAACGCATCCGGGTTTAGCCGCTGCCGCCAGCCCGTGGCGTCGTAACTCGCCGCTGCCTGAAGCTGGGCTGCCGGACCCGTGGGGATCAGCGTCGCGCCGAGCTGCTTGTCATAGAACGCGGGATCGACAAGCGGGTCGGCTGCCGCGGCCGGCCCAGCCAGGAACGCCAGCCGTCCCTCGTACTGGCCGTATTGCGAGTAGTGCAGCAAGGGCTGCGCCCCCGCCCCCCGCACGTCCGGATTCGCGGCCAGGTACTTGCTGACTGAGAACAACAGGCTGGGATCTCGCTGCTCGCGCCACCCATACTGCTCATAGTGCTTCAGCGGGTCGATCCCAGCCGCCCTCACGTCCGGATTCTGCGCCAGGTAATAATTCGTGTCGAACAGCGCGTCCGGGTTCAGCCCTTGCCGCCAGCCTGTCGCGTCGTAGCTCCAGGACGCCTGCTGCTGCCCGGCAATCCCGGCTGGGATGATGGAAGCGCCAAGCTGCTGAGCGTAATAGGCCGGGTCGATCAGCAGGTCAGGCGTGGCGGCGCCTCCGACGGGGAGCGCCGCGCGGCCCTCGGCTTGGCCGTACAGCTCGTAATGGAGCAAGGGGTTGAGGGCGGCCCTGCTCACGTCCGGATTCGCGGCCAGGTACTTGCTGACCGAGAACAGCAGGCTTGGGTCGCGTCCTTCCTGCCAGCCATAGTACATGAAGTGCTGGTACGGGTCCGCTCCCGCCGCCGCGACGTCCGGGTTTTGCCGAAGGTAATAGCCGGGGTCGAAAAGCCGGTCGGCCAGCGTGATGGCGGTGGAGGCTTGGCTGCTGCCGAAGGGCACGGATTCGCGCAGGCCAAAGCTCGCGATGGTGTAGGCCCCTCTGAACGCAAGCGATTGCACGACGGCGTCCCCGAGCGACAGCGTCAGCACGCCGCCATACCCATCGGTCGCTCGGTACGCGGCCGTGTCCCATCGGCTGCCTGCAAGCTGGATGGCGTCGTCCATCCCGAACCCGGTGACCGTGCCGCCGAACAGCGCCCCCGCGTCGATCCGAAGCGTGGCGGCCCCCGCGCCGCCCGGCTCGAACACGAAGGTCTGCCCGGCAGCCACGGCCGCCGCGGCCTCGAACGTGACGTATCGGCCGAGCGACACCGTGCCGGTGCCGGTGATCGCGGCGGACACGTAGGCCAGTTGCGCCGTCCTGCCGGGGCTGCGGATCGAGATCAGGCCGTCGTTCTCCAGCCGGTCGCCCAAGGTGCTGCCGGCTGCAACTTGAAAATTGGCGCTGACCAGGATCGAGCCGCCGTTGATGAGGGTCGCGGCCGTGCTTTGCATGGCGTCGCCGATGCGGAACGAGACCAGGCCCGGACTGCCGCCGGCCACGATGCTGCCCTGGTTGTTGACGGTCCCCCGCACTTGCAGCGCCGTGCCGGTCGTGGCCGCCGTGATGGCGACCTGGTCGGAGGCCGCAAGCGTCGCGGACGACAGCAGCAGCGTCGGGCTGGTGCCGTTCAGCGTGTTGAGCGCGACCTTCAGGAAGCCGGGCAGCACGCCGGCCACGGTCACCGTGCCGGCGGAAATGATGGCCGTGTCACCAACGACGGGGGCCGCCTGCGGCATCCAATTGGCGTCCACCGCGAAAACGCCGTCCCGCCCGTTCCACGTCTTCGTCGCCATCGGCTTGCGATCCCAGCAATGCTTGCGCCTGGTTTGCCGAAGTCGGACAACCCAACCCAAGGTAGCGTTGCCGGGTAAGTTTTTCATTAAACCGAACCAATTCGGCAATCTGCCCCTTTGAGGATCAGCCGGGTGCGGCGATTTGCGTTCAGCCTGCCCTGGGCGCAAGTGTCTGAGGCGGCATGAAAGAAGGTTGACGGGCCAATGATGGCGGGATCGCACGTGGCACTCGGGGTGGCGGCTTGGCTCGTCGCGGCGCCCCGTCTTGGACTTCCGGCCGCAGCTCCCTCCTGCCTTGGCCTGGCCCTGCTGGGGTCCTTGCTTCCCGACATCGACCACCCGAAATCCTGGCTTGGCCGGCGGGTGGGCCCGGTGTCGGCAAGCATCGCGACCGTTCTCGGCCATCGCGGCGTGACGCATTCGGCGGCGGCGGTCGCGCTCTGCGCTTGGGGCTTGCTCGGCGGCGCGCCGCGGTGGATCGCCGCCCCTTTGGCCGTGGGCTACCTTTCGCACCTTGCCGCGGATTTGATGACGCCGCGCGGCTTGCGGCTGGCCTGGCCGCTCCGCACCACCTGGGCGTTTCCGCTCTGCAAAACCGGATCGCCGTTCGAGCCGCTCATCGTCGCCCTGGTGCTGTTCTGGGCGGGGTCCGGCACCCTGGTTCCCCCGCTGCTGCAAGAGGTGTGGAGACAGTCCGGCCTGGCCCCGCAAGCAGTCCATGGCTCGGCGCATCACTCAAGAAGCGTCGGACTCCGGACGCCGTAACCTTTGCCCTGTCCCGGCGTTACATTGTCCACCACGGCAAGGAAGCGCTGCATGAACCGTCCGGCCGAACCTTCCCTCCACGGCTCGCCTGGGCTGCAAGGGCGGATCGGCGCCTCCACCGCTCAAAGCCGAAAAATGTAAAGCCGACCCAACATGCCAATTTTCCAGGACATCACGCCATGACATCCCGCCTGTTCATCTGTGCCCTCACCGCCCTGAGTCTGAGTTCCGGCATCGCCAGCGCCCAAAGGACGGTGCCTGCCACGTCCGACCCAGGCTCATCCGGCGATCCGTTCACGTTCCAGGGCGACCAGATCCAGCCGATGCCGGACCCGGCGCACCGCGCCGACCCGCGCGACCCCCGTTACTCGCAGACTCTCCAGCAGCAGCAGAACGGCGAGATCCCGAAGCCGGGCGGCGGCTGTTTGCGTTACGGCGCGGCTGGCGCTGCGGGCGGCCATCTCGCCGGGCACGGCGTGCTGGGCGCCATTGCTGGGTGCGCGACCGGCGCGTATGTGCGCCATCGCGACAAGGCGCGAATCGCCGATCAGTACGGCAAGCAGTAATCCACATGGCCAAGCCGCGGGGTGCTTCCCACCCCGCGGCGCTTCCGCGCGCGGCTTACGGTATAGACGTTCGAGCAGGCCGTGGCCCCATGACGACGAAGGCCCGCCACTTCCTTAGGCCTAATCTATGTCCTCAAGGCCCGGCGACCGCGAGTTCGAGCGTGCCGGGCCGAGGAAACGGCTCCCGCGCCGGGAGGCGTTGCTGCACAGGCTTCCAGGCTGGGCCGAGCGCGCGTGCGGCAATCTCAGCTCCCGGTCGATCTTCTGCATAGAAGTAGCTGACGGTGCTGCTGGCAATGCGTCCCGGCGATGCCACAGGGTCGGCGACGTCCAGTCCCTGCTCGCTCAGGCCTCGTGCAAGCGCGGATGCACGCTGCCGTGCTGCCGCATTTTCGATGGGGTACCGAATGGTGATCCGGGCTGGCGCGCCGAATGGCAGCCGCGGGTCGGCATCAGACTCTAGGGCTTGTGCCGGCGCAAGCCGCGATGGCGCGGCGTCCTGAGCATAGGAACGCGCACCTACTGCCATGACGCAAACAGGAATCAAAGCTGCAAGCAGATACCGGGCACGCGCCAGACGATGCCGCCGAACGCGGCACCGACATTCGCTGGCGGTCGCCTCCGCCGCGTCCTGCAAGCCAAGCCCTCGTAACTTCACGTCCACAACTCTTCCTGCTTATGCGCGGGCGGCGCCAGCCTTCCGGCTGATTGCACGAACTTCAACAACGACGCCGGACGAGACTTATGGAAAGCGCATACAAAACGAAAGGGCCATTTGGCCCCCTCGCTTTGCCAACCATTAGAACGTTTTTCGACGCCGTTCGCAGACCTAAGCAGAATGATGCTTAGCTGCTGGCGGATCAATCCTGGTCCGGCCGGCGTCGGCGTTCCGCCATGAACTCGTCGAACTCGGCTTTGTCCCTGGCCTGCCGCAGACGGTCCAGAAACGCCTGGAACTCCTGCTGCTCCTCCTCAAGACGGCGCATCGTCTCGTTGCGATACTCGTCGAACGCGCGATTGCCACTTGACGCCTTGCGTCCTGACCAAGGGGCGCCACCCGGCCACGCCGAGCCGGAAGGCGGGCGAAGGTTGAACCATGTGCCAGGCATCTCAGCCCGCCAGGCCCGCAACCGACCGCTTCCAGCCAGATAGGCCAAGACAGCCAACCCGAGCGGCCACCCGGCGAAGAACGCAAGCACCAAGAGCGACAGCCAAGCTGGCTTACCCCACTCATCCAATTTGGCTTGCAACACAGCACACCTCCACATCCTGCATGTGAGAGCTATTTACTCTTCAGCTGCGTAATCGCATCGCTGCGCGTCCAACACATTATCGTGTATCCGACTCCGGCCTCGACACGCCCGCAGGCAAGTCCAGCGATTGCAGGTAGATCAGCAGCCCGGCCTCCAGCAGCGCCTCTGGCGACATCGGAATTGCCAACCGGTGGCTGGCATCATGGCTGACGAACAACGTCGCGATGCCGTGGGTCAACGACCAGACATGCAGCGCCACCATGAGCGGCGGCGGCCGGCGTGGGGCACGGCTCATTGCGCACGCCGCGTCGGCCACCCGGCGCAGCACGGCGAATGCGTCATTCCGGGCGAGGACCAGTTCCGAGTGCTCGCCGGACGGGAACCCGGCGTCGAACATGGCTGCGTAGACCGCCGGCTCCCGCCTGGCGAACGCGACGTGCGCCTGCGCCGCGCGTTCCAGCGCCCCCAGCGGATCGCCCTGCCCCGCCGTGGCGGCGGCCAGGTCCGCCGCAAGCGACTCAAAGCCCCGGCGCGCCACCTCGGCAATGACCGCGTTCCGGTCGCGGAAGTGACGGTATGGCGCCGCCGGGCTGACGCCCACGACCCGCGCCAGCTCGGCGATGGCAAAGCCGGCCAGGCCACGCTCGGCGATCATGGCAAGCGCCGCCTGGATCAGCGCCTCGCGCAGATTGCCATGGTGGTAGCGTTCCCGCCCGCTCGACTGATCGTCTGCTGCCATGCGACAATCACTTACATCAGATGCCGCTCTGATGCACCGTCCTCCTCCGCTGAGTCGGCTCGTGGCATAGGCCGGTCGGGCACTCGGGGCCGATGCAGCTTGAACTGGCAGAGCCGACGCTCGCGCAGACCGTCCGCAGCCGACCGTCGCCGCGGCCCGGCCTTGCCGTTACCCGGCGAAGCGCACGCGGTCGCCGATCCGGATGCGGCCCGGCGCCTGCACCGCGCAATAAGCGCCCACCTCGTTGCCAAAACGTTGCACCACCGTTCGTAGCACGCTTGCGTCACGGATGGCGGTCACGGGATCAATGGCCACCATGGCGCAGCGCGGGATCGGCCAGTCAAGCCGCAGGACCGGCGGGTCGGGATCGTCGCCCAACACCAGGGCATGGCCCAGCCAGTCCCGCTCCGTCACCGCCGGGTCATCCGGGGCGATCACCAGGTTGGCGCGGAAGCGGTCCAGCGCCACCACCGCGCCGTGCGCCTGGCTGACGGCCTGCCCGGCCGTGGTGGTGATCACGGAAACCGGCATGGCGTCGAATGCCCCGCGCCCGAGCCGCAGGAGCCGCACCGGCCCGTCCACGGCTTCGGACAGGCATTGCGCCAGGTGTGGGTCGTCTATGGCATGCTCGGCACCGTCTGGGGCGGTGACGCGCACCCGGGCCAGCCGGGGATCGCCCGGATCAGAATAGCGCGCCGCGTGCAGCACAAGGCCCGGGATTTGCCGTCCCGTCAGCCAGGGAAAATCCGAGCGGTCGGCTGCCCGGCAAAAGGCGTATTGCCGGTCGCCATGCAGCCCGGTCCAATGCAGCGCCGCCGTGTCCAGCGGCTCCGCCCGCATCGACTTCACGGGGTAGCGGCGCAGGGCAACCACCTGGCCCAGCTCCGCCGGACGCCGGCCGCGTGGGGTCAGGGCGTGATCTCAGGGGCATCGCAGGGCGCCGCGATGACCGCCTCCGCCGGCAGGTCGCCCCGCGCGTATTGGTCCAGCCGCTCGCGAAGCCTGCGGTAGCCGCCGTCGGCCTGCTGCTCGTGGCAGGTCATCGCCATGCCGTCCAGGCGCATCGGCAAGCCGCCGTGGGTCTCGACCATCTCCGAGATCGTTCGGCGTGACTTTTCTTGCTGGATTCGGGTGCGCTGCTGGAAACGGGACCGCGCCTCGGGGGTGAAGGGGCAGTGCGCGAACCGCTCGGCCAGGGCGCGGCGGAACAGGCGCCCAGCCAACGGGTCGCCGCAAGCGTCGAACGTGTAGGACGAGGTGGCGAACGCTTGCTCGAACGCTTCCGGGTGGCTCAGCGCCGGCCCACCCGGCGAGGGCTGCGCGACCGCTGCGCTGCCAAGCGAAAGCGCCAGCACGCCAGCGAAGGTCCCAAGGACCATTGGGCGGATCACGGGTAGGCTGCCAGGAAATGGGCAAGCGCCTCGATGTCGTTGTCGCTCAGGCCTGACGCCGCCTCGGTCATGGCGGCGACGCCGACGCTGGGCCGGGCGCCGGAGCGGTAGTCCGTCAGCGCCTTGGCCAGGTAATCCCGGTTCTGGTGGGCAATCGCCGGCGCGGCCTGGTTGCCGGCGAAGCTGTCGGTGTGGCAGGCGGCGCAACGGTGCTGCTCGGCCAGCGACTGGCCGGCCTGGCGAAGCGCCGGGTCAACATCGGCCGCCGGCGGCCTGCCTGCCGGCAGCGAGGCGAAGTAGGCGCCGAGGTTGCGGACATCCTCATCCGACAGGTCGGCCGCCATCGGCCCCATGATCTCGTTGGCCCGGCGGCCCGACCGGAAGAACACAAGCTGCCACTGCACGAACTTGTCCCGCTGCCCGGCCAGCGACGGGATGGCCGGGTTCTCCGACACGCCCTGCGCGCCGTGGCAGGCCTGGCACACCTCGGCCCGCGCCTGCCCGGCGGCGATGTCGGCCGCCGACGCCGGGACAGCGGCGATGCCAAGGCCCGCCGCGAGCAAAGCCCCCGCCGCAGGCAAGGCCCCCGCCGCAGGCAAAGCCCATGTCATTCGCATCTGACCATCCATGCTCATCCTGGAAGTGCAGACACCGCCCGCCCCAGGCCGAGGGCGTGCGGCGCCAAAGGGCTACTTGGCGTAGCTGATCCGGTAGATCGCGCCGGCCCAATCGTCGGCCACCAGCAGCGACCCGTCCTTTGCCTGCAGGATGTCGGCCGGCCGCCCGGCATAGTCCTGGTCGCCGCTCAGCCAGCCTTGGGCGAACACCTCGTCATGGGCGTTCTTGCCATCGGGATCGACGACGACGCGGTTGATGCGCGCGCCCTGGTACTTGTGGCGGTTCCAGGAGCCGTGCTCGGCGATGAAGATGTTGTTCTGGTACTCCGCCGGGAACTGGCTCCCGGTGTAGAACTTCATGCCGAGCGGCGCCACATGCGCGCCCAGCTTCACCACGGGCGGCGTGAACTCCTCGCACTTGTGGCCGCCGGCGAACTTCGGGTCGGGCATGTCGCCCTGGTGGCAGTAGGGGTAGCCGAAATGCTGGCCGATCCGGGTAATGTGGTTCAGCTTGTCGCTCGGCATGTCGTCGCTGACCCAGTCGCGCGCGTTCTCGGTGAACCAGTAGTCGCCGGTGCGCGGGTCGATGTCGCCGCCTACGCTGTTGCGCACGCCAAGCGCCATGATCTCCGCCAGCCCGGTCTTCGGGTCTACCCGGCGCACCTGGGACACGCTGGTGGGCGGGATGCCGATGTTGAACGGGGGGCCGAACGGCAGGTACATGTCGCCGGTCTTATCGACCACGATATACTTCCAGCCGTGCGCGACGAAGGGCGGCATGTCGTCATACACCACCACCGGCGCCGGCATGTGGTCGAGGCTCGCCTCCGCGTTGTCGTAGCGCATCAGCTTGTCGATCGCGACCACGTATAGCGCGCCGTCCTTGAATGCGAGGCCGGTCGGCATGTTGAGGCCCTTGAGGATCGTCTTGACCTCATGCTTGCCGTCCTTGTCGGTCACGGCATACACGTTGGTGGCGTTGTAGGACCCGACGAACAGCGTGCCGTTGTCGCCCCAAGCCATCTGCCGCGCCTCGGGCAGGCCGGACGCATACACCTCGATCTTGAAGCCCGGCGGCAGCTTCACGTTCTTCAGGTTGTCCTGCAACTCCGCAAGCGGCGTGGGCGTCGCCGGGCCGACCGGCGGGGCGAGGCCCTTCTGCTCGGTCGTCTCGTCGCCCAGGAACCAGTCCGGCGGCGGATGCTGCCAGAAGCTCGGCTTGCTGCTGTCATAGCTTTTCGTGTCGGCCGCCTGCGCCGGGCTGCACAGCATGGTTGCGGCAAGCGCCATCGGCGCCAGAAGGCTGGTGCATCGCAAGATTGATTTCAGCGTCACTGTCGTTTCCCTCTGCCACTCGCGGCGGCTTTATAGCCCCGTCGATGCTCAGTAAGTACGGCAGTCCGAGGGCACCGCAAGGTGCGGAGCGCGCGATGGCCAAGCCGAGAAGATGTATCACGGCTTCGTGTTCACGGAAAAGTTGTGTCGGGCGCCGTGTACTCCGGCAGGTTCTAGGGACGCCTCGCCGCTTTCATGGCCAAGGTCCTGCGCTTAAAAGCATGCGTCCTCACCTTCTACCTTCTGGAGCGCCGCAGCCTTGACCCTTCCGACCCAGCAGCCCGCCGCCGAAACCCCGCTTCCGCTCGCCGGGCGGCGCGCGCATGCCCGGGCGGCGTGGGACCAGGAGCTGAGAGCGCCGCTCGGGCTGGAGGGCGCCAGCGCCGGCATCCCCGAGG
>CAXSEX010000043.1:0-16210 GCA_964236415.1 uncultured Acetobacteraceae bacterium
GAAGTAGCCGAGGATCATCCCCCAGGTCGTGCGGAAGCGGAACAGCAGCTTCCACTCGCGGAACGTCACCTCCGTCCGCTGGCCCGGCGGATCGCCCTCCGTGCGGTAGGCGGTCTCCTCCGCGGTCAGCGCCACCTGCCTGGGATCGCGGTAGAGCGCGAACCAGACAACCGCCACCGCCAGGCCCGCGACGCCCATGATCACGAAGGTGGCGCGCCATCCGAACGCCAGCATCAGGAAGGTGAGCAGCGGCAGGGCGATGGCCGTGCCCAGGGTGGAGGCGCAGTTGAAGATGCCGGTCGCCAGCCCGCGGTCGCGCGGGTTGAACCAGTCCCGCACGACCCGCGCCCCGGTCGGGAACTGCGGCGCCTCCCCGACCCCCAGCAGCAATCGCGCGGCGAAGAACTGGGTGAAGCCCTGCACCAGCCCGCCCAGCAGCTGGGCCAGCGACCACACCGACAGCCCGACCGTCAGCAAGCGCCGCGGCCCGAGCTTGTCCACCATGGCGCCGGTCGGAAGCTGGGAGAACGCATAGGACCACAGGAACGCGGACAGCAGGTAGCCCATCTGCGAGATGGACAGGCCCAGCTCTTCCCGGATCAGCGGGTTGGCCACCGCCAAGGTCGCGCGGTCGATGTAGTTGACCGCGCCTGCCACCACCAGCATGGCGAGGGCGGATCGTTGGATTGACTTCACTCTCGGCGTCGCCGTGACAGTGGCCGACATGGTCGCAGACCCTCCCCTGTTTTCTTGAGAAGAAGCCTAGCCCCGTGGCAAGTCGCCTGGCGAGTGCCATCAAGCGCCGTCCCTGCGCCGAAGCGGGGGGCAGCACGCGGCGGTATGCCTGAGCACTTCAACGCCGCCGCCCGCACGCAGAGGGACGGCATCGTGCGGGCGAACACCGACTTGCAGAAGGCGCTGCAAGCGAAGGGGCTGACCTTCGGGCAGATGCCCGCGGCCCACGCGCGCCGAAGGGGTCCGCGCGGACCTGCCCGGCTGGCTTCCGCGCCTACGAGGGCCTCATCGCCGCGGCCGGCAGCGGGGAACCCGGCGAGCCTCGCTTGTCCGGAGCGCCCCGTGGTCGTGGCCACCGGGGATGGCGCGTTCGGCTTCAATGCCATGGAGGTGGACACGGCCGTCCGACACAAGGCGCCCATGCTGATCGTCGCCGCCAACAACGGCGCGTGCCTTCGGCATGCACGCCGAGCGCGTGGAAACGGAGGAACAGCTCAAGCCCGCCGTCGAGCGGGCGCTGGCCCGTCGCCCGGCGCCCATCGACGCTGTGGTCACGCCGGGGCCGGCGGTCGGGCGGACACGGGAACGCCGAGCCAGGTCGCCCCGAAGGCCACGCCGGGGCCTCCGGGCCTTGGACAAGGATGTCAGGCGGGCTTGCGTCGGCGCCGACTCACCCGGCCTCGTCCGCCTTGGGCAGCTTCTCCGCCATGCCGAGCAGGGCCTCGCGCCGGTCCATCTCGGCCCACACCTCGTCCGGCGCCACGCCGAGGGCGGACCACAGCACGACGAGGTTGTAAAGCAAATCCGCGCTCTCGTTCACGAACCCAGCCCGTTCCTGCCGCACCGCGTCGATGGCCGCCTCCGCGGCTTCCTCCATCAGCTTCTGCGCCATCTTGGGCACCCCGGCCCCCAGCAGCTTCGCCGTGCGCGGGCTTGCCTGCCCGCCGGCGCGCACCGCCTCCACCGCGCCCGCCAGGCGGGCAAGCCGGTCCTCGTGCCCGGCCGCGGCCGGAACGCCCACCGGCTTCGCGGCCGAGGCACGTTGCTTTCGCTTCTTGGGCGCCTTGACGCCCTTCGCCCGCTTGGGCGTCCTGTCCTGCCGCGGCTTGGCCGGGCGCGGCCCTGCTTTCTTGCCGGCCTGCACGGCCGGGGCCGCGTCGGCCAGGTGTCCGGGCTTGTCCTCGTGCCCGGCCGCAGCCGGGGCGTCGCCGGGCTTCACCGCCGGGACGCGCGGCTGCTGCTTCTTGGGTGCCTTCGCCATGCCTCTGCATTCAACCCTGCTTGTTCCACCGCGCCGCCACGGCCATGGCGGCCCGGCCCAGGCGTGGGCAGCCTTGGACCCGGCGTCCCTGTCCCATACCGCCCGGTTTGTGACGTTTTTGTTACAACGCCTGCTTGCGCCTGGGTAGGGGGGTGTTGGCAGATTGCCGCATGGCGGCGGCGCTGACCGGCCTCGGCCTGACGCCGCCGGCATTGCGTCCGGCGCTGACCCGGCGACGCCCGGTCAGCGCAGCGGTGCGAGGCGGTTTGCCGCCTTCGGGCGGTGCGGCTCAGTTCTTCGGGGCTTTTTCCTTGCCCTTGCCCGGATTGGACGTGTTCACCAACTCGGGCGGCTTCTGGGCCGAAAGCGTCTGCTCCTGGGCGGTGTCGATCCGCTTGGTCCGCGTGAACGGCTCAAGCGTCTCCGGCTTCCCGCTCTTGAGCGCGCGGAGGATGCCCTCCAGGACGCGGACATCGGCGTATCCCTCCTCTCCGTCAGGCTCAGGGTCCTTGCCGTTCAGGATGCAGTCTGAGAAGTATTTCATCTCGCCGCCGAAGTGGTCGGTATTCTTGAAGCTCTTGTGGCTCTTCTTCTCGCCGACCGTGATGGATTGCTCCAGCGGCTGGCCGTACATGTACGCCGGGTTCAGGCACACGCTGCCCTTCGTGCCGACGGCGAAGAAAGCATCAAGGGTGTTGGCGTAGTACGACACCGTGAATTGCGCGAGGCGGTTGCCGGGGAAGCGCAGCGTGACGGCAACCGTGTCGTCGAAATCTCCCAGCCCGGCCTCGGGGTGCCGGGTCCCGACCGCCGAGACCACCTCCTCCGGCTCGGCGCCGAAGACGTAGCGTGCGGCATTCACGGGATACGGCCCCATGTCGAGCACAGGGCCAGCCAGGTCGCCGCTCCGCGCGCGGTGGTTCTCCGGGTCCACCATCTGCGCAAAGGTGGACGTGAACAGGATGACCTCGCCGATGTCGCCGCTCCGCACCGTGTCGATGGTGGCCAGCGTCGCAGGCTCGAAGTGGAGCCGGTAGGCCACCATCAGCTTGGCCGACGACGCTTTCTCGGCGTCCAGGATCTCCCGGGTCTTGGCCGTGGACACCTCCAGCGGCTTCTCGACCAGCACATGGATGCCCGCCTTCAGGGCCGGGACCGCGAACTCGGCATGGCGCCAGTTCGGCGTGGCCAGGTAGATCGCGTCCACGGTGCCCGAGCGGAGCATTTCCTCGAACCCGTCGTAGCCGTAGCTCACCGCCACGCCGTACTGCTCGCCCACCAGGCGGGCCTTCTCGGCGTCGCCCGTCACGAAGGCGACCACCTCGGAGTTGCCGGTGTGCTTGATGCCGGGCAGCATCGCTTCCTGCGTGATGTCGCCCAAGCCCACGAGCGCGTAGCGGACCTTCTTGCCTGACGTGATCCCCAAAGACGACAGAATGCTCATTCTTGAACTCCGATCAGCAGGGATGGGGCTGGCCGTGCTTTCCCCGTCGTGCACGTAAAGCGCCGCAACCGCGCTCGTAAGGCTATGCAGCGTTGGCGCCGTGACCAACCCGTTCTACGCCTCGGTGCTGGAACAGTTCACCGCGGCATTGCAGGACGCGGGCCAGCAGGTCGTGCTGATCCAGATCGCCAGCCATTGCGCGCTGGACGCGGTGCTCGACCGGATCGCGGGCTACCGGGTCGATGTCTTGGTCAGCGCCCTCGCCGTGCTGTCGCCGGGCACGGCCCGCGCCTTGTCGGCGCTTCGCATCCCGGTGGTCTGCTTCAACGGGCGCATCCGTGCCGAGTGGGTGTCGTCCGTGTCGCTCGACAATTTCGCCGCGGGTGCGGGAGCCGCCGACCACCTTCACGGGGCCGGCGGCCGTCGCTTCGCCTTCGTGAGCGGCCCGCCGGGCAGGGTTCGCGCGCCGGCTGCGGACGCTGCGCATGGGCGCGCCGCTCCTGCTGCCCGGCGACTACTCCTACGAGAGCGGCCTGGCCGCCGCCCTCCGCGTCACGGAGGCCGATCCTCGACGGCGATGCGGCCGGGGAAGCGCGCCGGGGCGTGCTCGAAACGGTGCCGGCCCGCCTGGTCGCCCGGCGCACGACGGCCCGGGGCAGGCGGTGACGGGTGGCCTCGACGACCCGCCCGCCGCACCGCATTTCCCGCGGGTTTGCTCCAGCGGATTTGCATAGGGTTGCAACAGACGGCGCCACGTCGCCTGCCATGCTGAAGGAGGCCGCATGCTGCCGCCGTCATTTTGCCTGCAGTCGCACGCCGCCGATCCCAAGCTGGACCGGCTCCGTGCCGGCCTCGGCGTCCCCGTGGCCTTGCTGTTGCCTGCATCGGGGGCGCGGCCCACCGGCGGCCGCAGCGTGTGTTGCGAAACTGCAACGCTCGCGGCCATGTGGCAAATCCAAGCCGATGCGCGGCTTGCATAGCCCCGGCAACGGGTACATGTTGCACTGCACAATAGGTGGAAGCGTCCTTTCGACGAACCCGGGCCAAGCCCGCTCTGGAAAGGACAAGCAGTTGTATCGAAGTTGGTTGTCCCACGAAGCGAAGTTGATCGTGCAGGGGCGGCAAGAATGGCTCCGTGACCTCGCCACGGCTTGGCGCCTCACGACGCGGCCCGACATCAGTGCCCCGAAGGCACCGCCCACGGATGCAGGAACTCACTGAGCACATATTGGCTGCACGCGACTTTGCGTGCGCCCTGAACAAACAAAAACGGAAACGTCCTTCAGCGCGGCCAATGTTGGCCACAGATCAAGAAGGACCTGATCAATGAATATCTTCGAACATTATGGCACGACCATGCTGCTGCGGCATGAGGGCAACCAACAGCTCGCATCTGCGCTGACCGCCAGCGTGCGGGCTTTGCTTCGACGTTTGCCGAAGCTGCTGCCTGGGACTCTTCGCCGCGCTCCGACGGCATCCTCCTCCTGACCGCAGGCCGTCATGTGCGGCCAGCCCGGTCCCCGCGTCCGCGCCCATTGCGCTTGACCGGGCAGGACCTGCCTGGCTGAGCCATTCGGCAGATCGGTTCCGACGACCATCAGCGTATTCTTTAGCCCCGCCTGATTGCTCGTTGCATCATGTACCTGTCTTTCATCGTGCGGCCCTCCAGCGAATTGGCGTCAAAGGGTCCGATTATTGTAGAGGGATTTTCCCATGGCCGTCTTGTCAGCTCTGCTGCCGAGCACAATGGCGTTCCGCGGCGTCGCCGCATTCAAGCTCAAGCAGCGCCAGCTTAGCCTCAAGCGGCAGCGCGCAAAGGCGGAGCGCGAGCAGGCGTTCCGCATCACGCAGGAACTCGACCGGTGCAGCGACCGCCATTTGGCTGACCTTGGCCTGAGCCGCGCCGACATCCCCGATGTCGCCCGGGGCACGTATCGCCGCGGATGATCAAGGCCAGCATCCCGTCCGCAGCGCCATGGCGCATGCCCTGGCCAGGCCGCTCCGCATGCGGCCGAGCGCCAGCCCCGCCTGGTGTTCGCCCAGGGCGCGGTGGCTTTCGAACTGCGCTTCGGTGAACCACTGCTCGGTGGTTGCCTCGTTGGGAAAGCTGCGGTTCTGCGCGTGGTAGGCCCGCACGTCCACCGGCACGTCGCCGGTCAGCACCGGCCTCAGCAGCAAAAGCAGGCCCCGGGCGCCCCCGGGATAGCGGATCAGGCCCACGCTCAAGCCGTCCTCCTCCTGGGCGGGCATCCCGGTTTCCGCGTTTGCGGGCGCAATGCAGACCTGCACTCCCATGTCGATCCGCGCCTTGCCGATGACCGCGCCCAAGTCGGCGCATCCCCGGTCCGGGTCCCGCGTGGCATCGACCACGGCAATCAGCCGGCATTCGCGCCGCAGCATCTCATAAAGGCCGAGGTTGTCGAAATGCCCGCCGTCCGAAAGGTAGACGTAGTCGCGGCGGTCGTCCGTCCGCGCGAACAGCTCGTTCTTGAGCAGTCGCCATCCCGTCACCCCGGACCGGCTGACCACGTTCTGCGGGCCTGCCGGGTTCGGCAGCCAGGCACCCAGGCGCACGTTGAACAGCGTCATGATGAAAGCTGTCAGGCTTGAGGAATGGTAGCCCCAATTCGGGCTGACCGCCGCCCCGGAGACCGCCATGGCCGTGCCGAGCGAGATGGCCTCAGATCCTGACCCGGCATACTCGGCCGTCGCGACATACCGGCCGGAGCGGCCGTCGAGGTGGGCCGCCCCGCAATGCAGCGGCGTCATCGTGAACGGCGCGGCCTTGCGGTCCGCCCACTCGGGCCGCCGCAGCGCGCTGAGGTTCAGCGTGGCGTTGATCACCGGGAACAAGCGCCGAACTCGCCCGTCCGAGATCAACGCGCTCAGCGGAGGGTTGTCGTCCGGGTCGAAACCGGTGAACGGGTCGGGACGGCGCGGGGCGCCCCCGGGTTCAGGATCAAACGGCTCTGCCCGCGCCGGTCCGACAAAGGCCCGCACGAGCCGATCCCGGTACACGCCATGCATCGAGAAGCGGTTGGTCCGGATCCAGTTGTCGGCACCCAGCAGGATCAGCGCCAAAGCCAAGCCGGACAGCGCCTGAGAGATGATCATGCTGCAAACGGGGTAAATCCCAGCATGGTCGATCTCATGCTGCAAGCGGTCCAGCACGGCCGCCATGACCACGCCCGATCCAGCAAGCACTGCGGCGGCAAAGACCAACGAGATGGCAGACAGCAGCATTTCCCACGTGATCAGCTTCGCCTTGCCGCTCAGCAGCGCGTCCATCTGGCTGAAAGCCTGCTTGGCAAGCCAGGCGGCCGCAGGTCCGGCGGCGAGCGCCACGAGCCACGTGGGCCATACCCACCTGAACCCGGCATACGTGAACGACAAACGCTCCAACGTCAGGACGCAAAACGCAAAGACGCCCCACGCCAGACCGATGCGCAGCCGCATGGCGGTGATTCGCGCCATCCACTCGACATCCAGGTCGGAAAGCGTGTCGGCTGCATGACGGCTCCAAGGCATGCCGGGAGCGCCGCGCAGCCCGGCGTGCACCGCGGACAGCACGGCGTAGGACAGCATCAGCCAGGCGGGTCCCGCGACCACCATGATCTCCGCGGCTCGGTCATTCGGCATCGCCTGCGCGACGCACGCGCGAGCGATGCGTACTCCAGCGTAGAGCATGAGCGCGCCGGCGGTGCTGGCCAGGAGCCATGGGACGAGGTTGTTCCAATAAGGCGGCGTTTCCGCGGTCCGCGTCAGAGCCGCAACAAGGTATCCGGCGATGCTTCCCACGCCGAACAGCAGGGGCAGTGCGCCTTGCGCCCACCACGGCGTTTCAAGCACCCAGCCCCAAACCGGCGCCGGCGCGAGGGGGATGCAGAACGCCCAGACCAGGGAAGGAATGATGACACGGCGTTGGATGTGCCGGGAATCCCAGTAAGCCGGCACCCCGGCCGGGCGCGGGCGGCGGCTCGGCAGGCCCTTGCAGGATCCTATGGTGCCCCACGCCAGCCCGGCCAGCCCGGCCAGCAGGAACAGCGACGTGACCACGACCAGGTGCTCGAAGCGGACAGTGTGCGACACTCGCGCATTTTCTTCCAGCGACTGCCCTTGCAGGACGAAGAACCCGGTGCGGGCCGCCACAGCGAGCAGCGCGGCCAGCAGGAACAGCGGCCCGAACACCAGCCAGTTCAGCAGGACGTTGCGCAGGTAGATCGCAATCCCGGTCCAACCATCAAGCGACAGCAGCCCGCCACTGGGCGTCAGCCAGTTCGTGTAGCGGCGCAGCCGATGCAGCTCCGGCGGGTCCTGCCCCGGTGCGTCCGGGTCCCGCCGCGCCAGCCGTTCCTGCGCGCCGCAAGCGCCGTGCCGCCGGATCATCGTTTGCAGCCAAGCGCCGACATACCCGCCGCCGGAAACGGTGGAAAGATAGTGGAACCGGGTCAAATACCTGGCGTCAGCCAGGGCTTGCAGCACGCCAAGGCAATAGGCGGCGCTGCGCACTCCGCCGCCGGACAGGCACAGCGCCTGCAGTTGATGGGGCCGCTCCGCCATGCCGAGCGCCGAAAGCTCATCCTTGGAAACGACTTTCCAGTCCAGCGGCTTGGGATCCTGTCCCTTCTGCGCCAGCCCCTTCTTATGCACGTACATGTTTCGATGCTCCCCAGGCGTTCAGCATGATTCCAGGTGCGGG
Organism: uncultured Acetobacteraceae bacterium; assembly: GCA_964236415.1. Taxonomy (GTDB): domain Bacteria; phylum Pseudomonadota; class Alphaproteobacteria; order Acetobacterales; family Acetobacteraceae; genus CAHJXG01. Next base: position 8,140 of record CAXSEX010000043.1, read on the forward strand.
CCGATGCGCCACCCCGTGACCCCGGACGGCCGCTACTTCGTCGTGCGCGGCCGGCTGTGGCGCTGCACGGACCCGGCGCTCGACCCCGCGGCGCGGGCGGCGCTGACCCGGGAACTGATGTCCGCCCGGCGGGCGAAGGGGGCGGCGCTGCGCCGCGCGGACGCGGCAGCGGGCGAAGCGGCGCGCGGGCGCGTCGACGCGGCGAAACGGGGCCTAGGCGAGCGCGGGCCGGCCTGGTGGACGGACGGCGCACCGGACTACAACCGGCACATGGCGCGCAACACGCCCTATGCCGCCTGGTTCGCGGCGCTCTCGGCGCCCTGAGCTTCGCAGCCCGTTGCCTCGTGGCCCGGCGTGCCGCACGCCAAGGCCGAAAGCTGCCGTCGGGCCTCGGCAACGTCCGCCGTCGCCTCCCCTTCGGTGAACGGCGCCAGGGCCTTGGCCAACAAGCCGGCGGCTTCCGCGCCGCGCCCTAGGCCGCGCCACAGCCGGCCGAGGCTGAGGCAGGCGCGCAGCTCCCATCCGGGCATGGCCTGGCGCTGACTCGCATCGACGGCCTCCTGCAGCGTGGTTTCAGCCAGGCCGGCGCTGCCACGCGCCGCCAGGATGCCGCCCTTGATCCGCAGCAGTTCCGGCAGGCACCAGCGCTCCTCCCGTTGCTCGGCCAGGCAAACCGCCGCCTCGGCGGTCGCGAGCGCCTCGTCCCACTGGCCGGCCCGGCCCAGGGCCTCGGCAAAGGCGCCCTGGTGCGCCGGCAGCCGCACGCCGGACCCCACCGACCGGAATTCCAGCAGGCCCGCGCGGAAGTCCGCGACCGCGGCGCCGGCCGCGCCGCGCTCGGCCAGCACCTCTCCACGGTAGGCGAGGGCATGGGCGTGCCACAGGCCGAGCCGGTGGTCCCGGGCGTGGCCGAGCAGCGTGTCCACCAACCGTTCCGCCAAGTCCCAATCGCCCCGGAGAATGGCGACCGGGCAGGCGCCATAGGCAAGGGCAAATCCCAGCGAGTTGGCGTGCCCGCTCGCCCGCGCGGCCTCCATGGCGGCCAAGCTGGTCCGCGCCGCTGTGTCGGGATGCCCCTCGACCCATTGGATCGTCACCAGCGTCGCAAGCCCGGCCGCGCGCTGGTCCTGGCCGAACCGGTGCACCAGGGGACGGTGGACAGCGGCGTCATGCAGCCGGAGGCTGGCCTCGATCTCGACGCGCCCCCCGGCATGGTCGCCCAGCAGGTAGCGCGACGTGCCCAGGCTGCGGTGGGCGACCGCAGCCGCGTCGCGGTCCCCCGCCTCGGTCGCGAGCCGGAGCAGGCGCGCGGCCAGCGCCTCCGCCACTCGGTTCTCGCCCAGCTGACAGTGGTACGCCCACAGCCCGTAAAAGGCGCGCGCCCGCTGAACGTTGTCGCCAAGCTGCTCGGCCAGGTCGCTCGCGCGCTGGAAAGCCGCGCCGGTTTCAAGCGCGGTGTAGCCCCGGCAGGCCATCAGCGGGATGCCGAGGCCGATCTGCAGCAGCAGCTCTTGCCGGGCGCGGGCCTCGCCCTCCGGCAGCGCCGCCAGCACCGCGAGGCCCTTGCGCATGTGGCCGACCGCCTCAAGGTTCGCCGACCGCTCGGCCGCCTGCCAGCCCGCTGCGAGCCACAGCTCGACCGCCCGCTCGGCGAACCCCGCTTCCGTGTAGTGCCGCGCCAGCACCTCCGGCTCCCGCTCGGCCAGCCCGGGCGCGATGGCCTGCAGCGCCTCGGCGCAGCGCGCGTGCAGCTGCTGGCGCCGGCTCAGCAGCAGCGTGCCGTAGGCCGCTTCCTGCACCAGGGCGTGCTTGAACGTGTAGGCCGCGCCCGCCGGGCGCTGATGCTGATGCACCAGCCCGGCCGCCACGAGCTGCTGCAACGCCCCGTCGAGCGCCCCGGCGCCTTGCGGCGACAGCGCCGCCACGGCCGCGCGGGAAAACTCCCGCCCGATCACCGAGCCGACCTGCGCCAGCTCCTTGGCAGCACCCAGGTGGTCGAGCCGGGCGAGCAGGCTGTCCTGCAGCGTCGTCGGGATCGCCAGCGGCGGCAGCGGCCCGGCCAAAGCATAGCCGTCCTCCGTCCGGCGCAGCAGCCCCGACTCCAGCACGGCCTTGGTCAGCTCCTCGACGAACAGCGGCACCCCGTCGGTCCGGCCGACGATCTGCTCCAGCACCTCGCCCGGCAGCCGCGCCCCGCCCGCCACGCTTTCGACCAGCGCCGCCGATTGGCGGCGGCCGATGCGGTTCAGCGCCAGCGCCGTCACCCCGGCCCGGCCCGCCCAGCCGTGCCGGAAGTCGGGCCGGCAGGTCAGCAGCACCATGCAGCGGGACGCCGGGGCGCGCTCGATGCAAAGGTCCAGCAGTTCCCGCGTGGTCGGGTCGATCCAATGGGCATCCTCGACCAGGAACAGGATCGGCTCACCCCCGCCAGTCAGCAACTCGGCCAGCAGCCCGAGCAGCCGCTCCTTCTGCTGCTCGGGCGACCATGCGGGCGCGGCAGGGGATCTCCCTTTGGCGGGAAGCCCCAGCAGCGCCGCCAGCAGCGGCAGGCCCGCGCGCACGGTTTCCGTGGCATCGCAAGCCCAGCGTTCCAGCTTGTCCCACCGCGCCTCTGCCGGGTCGTCCGGGCCGATGGCGCAGGCGCGCTCAAGGTGGGCGGCCGCCGGCCGCAGCGCGCTGTTGCCGTGGAACGGCGAGCACTGGTAGCGCACGGCGCAGCAGCCGGCCACTGCGCCGTGCTCGCACAGGGCCTGGCTGATCCGCGACTTGCCGATGCCGGCCTCGCCGGACAGCACCACCACCTGGCCGTCGCCCGCCCGCGCCAGCTCCCACCGGTCGAGCAGCAAGGCCAGTTCCTGGTCGCGGCCGACCAGCGCCGCCGCGCCCGCCGGGTGCGTCGCCTCGAACCGCGTCGCGGCTGCCCGCTTCGCCGTGACGCGCCACTGCTCCGTGGCCGGCAAGCCCTTCAGCGTGCACGCGCCCAGTGCCTCGAACTCGAACAGCCCGGCAATCAGCCGGTGCGTGCCGGAGGCGACGACCACCGTGCCCGGCGCCGCGCCGGCCTGCAAGCGCGCCGCAAGCTGGACGGTCTGCCCGACCACGGGATGCTCGTTCACGCCGCCCCGCATCACCCGGCCGCGCGTGACCACGAGGCCGCTGGCGATGCCGATCCGCACGGCGAGCGGCGTGCCGAGCGGCGTCGGCAGCCGGCGCACCGCCTCGGCCACACCCAGGCCGGCCCACGCCGCCCGCTCCGCCGCGTCCTCGCTGGCCCGCGGATAGCCGAAGTAGGCCAGCACGCCGTCGCCGAAGAAGTGCTCGACGAAACCGTCGAAGCGGGCGATCTCGCCGGCGCACACGTCCTGGTAGTCGCGCAGCAGCCGCTCCATCCGCTCCGGGTCCAGCGCCGCCGTGAGCGCGGTGGAGCCGACGAGGTCGCAGAACATCACGGTCAACTGCCGCCGCTCCGTCGGCGGCTCCGGGGCAGCGGGCGGCGGGACGCCCGGCGCGGTGCCGGCCAAGGCGGCCATCAGCTTGCGCCGGTGGCCGAGCGACAGGCCGATCTCCTTGAGGTCGGCCTCCGACAGCAGGCGCAGCGCCGCGAGGTCCACGTCGTTCGCGGCAAAGGCCGGCCCGTAGCGTTGCAGGCCGAGCGCCGCCAGCAAAGGGGCGAGGTCATCCATGGGCGCGGCGGATGCTTGCGGAACGGGCACAGGGAGTCGGCATGGAGCCTCCGGCTGGCTCTTTGTTCAAAACAAGTGAACATTGCGCCGCAACACCAGCAACGCTGTGACGCAGGTCACAGCATGGCGGGGTACGTCACCGCATGTTGCGCACAGTCATGGGAGGGACGCCAATGGGCGAAGTGCTGGGAGTCGATGCGGTGCCGGGTGGCTCCGCGCCTGCGGCTCAGCCGGGGCTGCCCCCCGTGCGCAAGGCCGGCGCGCGCGACAGGAGCAGGGACGGGCTGCGCAACCGGATCGAGGTCGCCTTGCTGACCAGCCTGCGCCCGGCCTGGCAGTTCGTGAACCGCCGGCCGGCGCTCGCACGGCTGTGCAACCGGCTGATCGTGAACAATGCGGTGCTGAAGACGCCGGCGCGACCGCTCGCGCTGAGCACGGCGGCGGCCTACACGTCCTGGCCGTCGCTCAACGACCGCACCTGGTTCGGCCGCTATCTGCCGCCGCGCCCCGGGGCGGACCTGCCGCCGCTCGACGAGGCCATGACCTTGTTCAAGCCCGGCCCGGACGGCCCGCGCGTGTCGCAGCGGTCCACCCTGCTGTTCCCGTCCTTCGCGCAGTGGTTCACCGACGGTTTCCTGATGACCGATGACGCCGACCGCCGCCGCACCACGACCAACCACCAGATCGACCTCGGCCAGCTTTACGGCCTGCATCCGGAGGTGACGCAGGCCCTGCGCCGCCGCTCCGAGCAGCCGGGGCAAAAGGGCCGGCTGAAGTCCGAGATGGTCAGCCGCCAGGAGTGGGCGCCCCGGCTGTACGACGAGGCCGGGCGCCGCAACCCGGAGTTCGCGGTCCTGCCGCCGCCGCTCCGCCTGCCGGACGGCTTGCCGGCGGAGCGGCGGGCCGGGCTGTTCGCCTTCGGCGGCGACCGCGCCAACACCACCCCGTTCACGGCGATGCTTAACACGCTGTTCCTGCGGGAGCACAACCGCCTGTGCGGCGTGCTGGAGCAGGCCTGGCCCGGTTGGGACGACGCGCGGGTGTTCGAGACGGCGCGCAGCGTCAACATCGTCCAGCTCATCAGGATCGTGGTTGAGGAGTACGTCAACCACATCTCGCCGTACTGGTTCAAGCTGCTGGCCGATCCCACGGCGTGCTACAAGGCGTGCTGGAACCGGCCGAACTGGATTCCCGTCGAGTTCAACCTGCTTTACCGCTGGCACAGCATGGTGCCGGAACGGGTGTCGTGGGCCGGGCGGCTCCGGCCGATTGCGGACATGCGGCTCGACAACCGGCCGCTGCTGCAAGCGGGCCTGGCCGCCGCCTTCGACGACGCGAGCCGCACGGAGGCCTGGCAGATCGGCCTGTTCAACACGGCCGATTTCCTGCTCCCGGCGGAGCGGGCCAGCATCGAGCAGGGGCGGGACAACCAGCTTGCCAGCTATAATGACTACCGGGCGGCGATGGGCTACCCCCGCGTCACCCGGTTCGAGCAGATCAGCGGCGACCCGCGCGTGGTGGACGGCCTGCGCCGCGTTTACGGCGACGTGGACCGCATCGAGTTCTTTGTCGGCCTGTTCGCCGAGGACGCGCCGCCGCGGGCGGCCGTGCCGGGCCTGATCGGCCGCATGGTGGCGGCCGATGCGTTCTCCCACGCGCTGACCAACCCGCTGCTGGCACCCGCGGTGTTCAACGAAGGGACGTTCTCGCCGCAGGGCATGCAGAGCATCCGCGCGACATCCAGGCTGCAGCACCTGCTGGACCGGAACGCGCCGGGTTCGGGCCGGGCCTCGATGGAGCAGGACGGGGCGGCGGCTTAGCGGCCCGCATGCACCCCCGCGCTGCCGCCGGGGAAGAATATCCTGCCGCAGCCGCCGCAACGGAACGAGAATGCTGCAAGCACGCCGATCTTTGCCGGACGCTGCTCTTGAGGAAACGGGCGGTGCGGGGCCATGTCCTGTGGAGGATGCAGCCCCCGCCGCGGGGCCGCTCGCTCACCGTGCAGGAGGCTCCATGGACGGCCCGGCTCCAATGTTCCACCCCGACGATGCGGTCGTCCCCGTCTTGGCGGCGCACGCGGCACGGGTTGACCGCGACGGCGCGTTTCCGTGGGAAAGCCTGGATGCCCTGCACAACGCAGGCCTGCTGGCGCTGACGGCCCGCCCGGAGGACGGCGGGGCGGGCGCCGGCCTCGCGCGGGCCGCGGAGGCGGTGCGCCAGGCGGGCCGGGGCTGCGCGTCCACCGCGCTGATCCTGGCCATGCAGCTCATCCACCTCCGCGCCGCCGCGCGCTCGGACTGGCCGGAGCACCTGCGCGCGGAGGTCGGGTGCTGTGCCGTGCGCTCCGGGGCGCTGATCAACGCGCTGCGGGTGGAGCCGGCGCTCGGCACCCCGGCCCGCGGCGGCCTGCCGGAAACGGTGGCGCGGCGCACGGCGGAGGGCTGGCGTTTGTCGGGCCGCAAGATCTACAGCACCGGCGCGCCCGGCCTGGCCTTCATGCTGGTGTTCGCCCGAACGGACGAGGCAGTACCGCGCACCGGCCAGTTCCTGGTGCCCGCCCGAAGCCCCGGCATCACGGTGGAGGACAGCTGGGACCAGCTGGGCCTGCGCGGCTCCGGCAGCCACGACGTGGTGTTCGCGGACGTGCTGGTGCCGCACGACCACGCGGTGGACCTGCGCCCGCCCGCGGACTGGATGCGGCCAGACCCGGCGGGCGTCGCCTGGAACACGCTGCTGGTCGCGGCGCTCTACACCGGGGTCGCGGAGGCCGCGCGGGATTGGATCGTCTCGTTCCTGCGTGGCCGCGCGCCCTCGAACCTCGGCGCGCCGCTCGCAACCCTGCCGCGCATGCAGGAGGCGGTGGGCCGCATGGAGGCGCTGCTGCTGGCCAACCGCCGCCTGATCGCCGGCGCCGCCGCCGAGGCCGACGCGGGCCGCCCGCCCCCGCCCACGGAAAGCGGCCTCGTCAAGACAATCGCGGCCGAGAACGCCATTGAGGCGGTGCAGGCGGCGGTGCAGCTTGCCGGCAACCACGGCCTGTCCCGCGCCAACCCGTTGGAGCGGCACCTGCGCGACGTGCTGTGCGCCCGCGTCCACACGCCCCAGCCCGACGCCGCCTTCGTCGCGGCAGGCCGCGCCACGCTGGAGTCCGCCGGGCGCCTGGCGCGCAGCCAATAGGAGGACCCCCATGAGCCTTGAGTTCATCGGCATGATTCAGCCGCGCGAGCAGTCGGAAATCCACCCGGCGCGCGGCCCGGCCATCGACCCCGGCTACCTCGTGGCCAGTGCGCAGGCGCACGAGGCGCACGCGGCCGAGGGCGGCGGCTTCGACCGGGTGCTGGTCGGCTGGTTCAGCAACGGGCCGGACGGCTTGCAGCTCGCGGCCCACGCGGCGGCGCACACGAAGCAGGTCGGCTTCCTGGTGGCACACCGCCCGGGGTTCCAGGCGCCGACCACGGCGGCGCGGGCCTTCGCGACGCTGGACCAGCTCAGCGGGGGACGTGCGGCGATCCACGTGATCTCAGGCGGCGACGACGCGGACCAGGCGCGCGACGGCGACTGGCTCGGCAAGGACGCGCGCTACGCCCGGACCGACGAGTATGTGGACGTGCTGAAGCGGGTCTGGACCGCGGACGCGCCGGTGGACCACCATGGCGCCTATTACCGGATTGCGGGCGCGTCGCCTGCGGTGCAGACGGCGCAGCGCCCGCGCATCCCGATCTACTTCGGCGGCGCGTCGGATGCGGCCATCCGCGTCGCGGGCAAGCACGCCGACGTGTATGCGCTGTGGGGCGAAACGCGGGCGCAGGTCGCCGAGATCACCGGGCGCGTGCGCGCGGAGGCCGCGGCGCACGGGCGCCAGGTCCGGTTCAGCCTGTCGTTCCGCCCGATCCTGGGCGCCACGGAAGACGAGGCTTGGGCGCGGGCGGAGGACATCCTCGCTCGCACCTTGGCGGTGCGCGGGCAGGCGGCGCTGGGCCAGTCGAGCGGTGCGCCGGCCAATGCCGGGTCGCAGCGCCTGCTGGCGGCGGCGGCGCTGGGCGACCGGCCGGAAGGGCGGCTCTACACCGCCATCGCCCGCGCCACGGGCGCGCGCGGCAACACCACCGCGCTGGTCGGCACGCCCCGGCAGGTGGCAGACGCGCTGCTCGACTACCACGCGCTGGGCGTCACCACGTTCCTGATCCGCGGCTTCGACCCGCTGCAGGACGCGCTGGAGTATGGCCGCACCCTGCTGCCGCTCACCCGGCAACTAATCGCCGAGCGGACCGGCCGCCAAGCCGCGGCGGAATAACGCCCTTTCCCTGTCCGGCGTTGATGGTCCGATGGGCCGCATGGCACGACTCTTGCCACGCTCGGCCCAACGCAGGACAGGAGAACGAGGTGAC
>CAXSEX010000044.1:0-14031 GCA_964236415.1 uncultured Acetobacteraceae bacterium
CGCCAGCGGCAGCAGGGCGGCGGCGCGCAGCGCGGCAGCCGCGGCCTCCGCGTCGAAGCCCTCCGCCGCCGCGCGGGCCTCGATGGCGGCCGGGTCGGCGGAGTCCACCAAGGCGCGGGCCAGGGCGGGCAGGGCCGCGCCGCCGGACGCGGCGGCCAGGCGTTCCTGCGCCGGGGCGTCCAAGCGCCGGGCCAGCCGGGCCAGGCGGGCGGCGAGGGTGGCGCACAGGTCTTCGTCCTCGTGGCAGGCGGCGGCGCGGTCCATGAGTTGCTTGAGCGTGGCGCTGCGGTCGCGGTCCAGCGGCTCGCTTTCGACCTGGCCGCCCTCCGTCACGCCGACGGCGTCCACAATGATGAAGCGGTCTTTCACCGCGGCGCTGGGGGTGGCGCGGCGCAGTTCGGACGCGGCGATGGTGCGGGCGCCGCGGCCGATCATCTGCTCGAAGTACTGCCGGCTCCGCACGTCGCGCAGGAACAGCACGACTTCCAGCGGGCGGATGTCGGTGCCGGTCGCGACCATGTCCACGGTGACGGCGACACGGAACAGATGGTCTTCGCGGAAAGCCTTGATGAGTGCCCGGCCGTCGCCGCTACGGTAGGTGATCTTCTGCACGCCGCGGTCGTCCAGGCCCAGCACCTCGCGCGCGATGGCGGTCACGGTCTCGGCATGGCTCTCGTCGCGGCAGAACACCAGGGTTTTCGGGATTTCGCTGCGCCCGGGAAAGAGCTGCGTAGGCAAAGCGTTCTTGTAGGCTTGCAGGACGGTGCGGATCTGGTTCGGCGCTTCTACCACCCTGTTGATCTGGGCGCCGGTGTAGGACAGGTCCTCGTCCAGCGCCTCCCAGCGGCGGGCGCGGGTGGCGCGGTCGCGGCGGGGGACGGTGAACCCGGCCTCCACGGTGCCGCCGTGCTCGCCGATCTCGGTGCGGATGCGGTAAACCTCGAACCCGACGTTGACCCCATCGGCGACCGAGCGCTCGAAGGGGTAGTCGCTCACCCTGTTCTGCTGGAAGTAGCCGAGGGTATGCCGGCCCGGCGTCGCGGTCAGGCCCACGGTGAAGGCGCCGAAGTAGTCCAGCACCTGGCGCCAAGCGCCGTAGATGCTCCGATGGCACTCGTCCACGATGACCAGGTCGAAGGTTTCGGGCGGGATGGCCGGGTTGTAGCTGACGGGACGGGGCGCGGCGGCGGCGGCGTCCTCGAACCCGCTGCGTTCGTCTGCGGCGTCGTCCAGGTCCTCGTTGCGCAGGGCCGCGTACAGGCGTTGGATGGTGCAGACGACAAGCTGCGCGTCCGGGTTGAGGATGCGGCTGCGAAGGTGCTGGACCACGTACTCTTCGGCGAAGCGCAGGTCGCCGCCAGGGGATTTGTAGCCCTTGAACTCGGCGATGGTCTGGTCGCCCAAGTTGCCGCGATCCACCAGGAACAGGATGCGGCCCACGTGGGCGTGTGTCAGCAGGCGGTGGGACAGGGCGCAGGCGGCGTAGGTCTTGCCGGCACCCGTCGCCATCCGCACCAGGGCGCGGGGGCGACCGGCGGCGAGCGAGGCTTCAATGCCAGTGATGGCCTCGATCTGACAGTCGCGCAGCGTGCCCGGGTCGAGCGGCGGCAGCGCAGCCAAGCGGGCACGGAGGCGTCCCCCGGGTCTTTCAGCATCCGGCGCAGGGTCTCAGGCCGGTGGACAGCGAACACGGGCCGGGGCGCCGGCCGGGGATCGCCGCCGTCACGCAGCAGGGTCTCGGCCCCGGTGGACAGGAAGTAAAGCGGAAGCGGATTGGCCCAGGCGGGATAGGTGGCCGGGGCAGCCGCGGCGTAACCAGCGGCCTGGGGACCGACGCCCAGCAACGTCGTACCGGCCGGCTTCGCCTCCAGCACGCCGCAAGCCTTGCGGTCCAGGAACAGCATGTAGTCGGTCGGACCCGTCGCGGTCGGAAGCTCCCGCACCACCACGCCCGGGCCGGCGTGCAGGTTCATGGCAGACCGGTCCTGCACGATCCAGCCGGTTTGCGCCAGCATGGTGTCGATCTGCTGGCGGGCGCGGATTTCCGGTGTCATCCGAGCATCATACGCCGGATCGGAACAACGCCAAGCATAGGACAGCAAAGGTTTGTTAGTGCCCGGTTAGAACTCCTCTGCTATCCGCCTTGCTTCGCGCTGCGAACCGGCACAATGCCGGCGCAACTCCGCCATCTCCGCTCCGTACCTTCCATGCCGGGTGCGAGCCTTGCTCATCTCGTTCCTCGTCCCGTAGGCCAAACCGGGCGTAGGCTTCGCTACGCTCGCTCCACGAAGTAGGCCAGCGCCAGCCTGGATGGTTCTCGCGCAGCGCGGGTGGGCCGCCGACCATGGCCAGCCAGCGCCTGGGCCACGCCGGGGCGGCCTTTGCGCGACGGCTTCCCACCGGCTGGCACGTCAGGCTTCTGACCTTTCGACGGCGGTAGCGAAAGTTGTCGGGCGCCTTGGCCGGCCGCTCCAACACAGGCCGCCCGTTGCGAAGTCTATCCGATCAGTTGCCGTGGATATTAAAATACGACCCGCCGCTGCCGGCAACGCCGGGCGTGGCCGGGTTGCTGCCGTAGGAGGTCGTCAAGCGACCATTCGTCAGGTCGGCGCTGCTGAACCCGGCGATGACCACCGTGGCATTCGGCTTGCCTGCGCTGGTGAGGGTGAGAGCAAGGCCCTTGGCGCCGGCGGCGCCCTGGTTGTCCTGCGTCGCCAGCTTGAAGTTCGTCGCATCGGCGCCGAAGACCGTGATGTTGTCGCCGGCATGGAAGTTCACGACGGTCGAGTAAGCGTCCGATGCCAGGCTGCGGTCGTCGAGGAAGAACGTGTCGTTGCCGGTGCCCCCGGTCAGGAAGCTCGAACCGCCGGCGCCATCCAGGACGTTGTTGCCGTTGGCCTTGCTCACGTCGATGGCGTCGTTCCCGCTGCCGGTGCGGATGAACACGTTGGGAGCGGTCGCGGTGATGTTGAGGTTGTCCGGGGTGACCAGGTTCAATTGCTGGCCGAGGCCCTGCACAGGTCCGCTGTAGCTGTCGCCGTTGATGAAGTTCTGCTGGCCCGTCGTTTGGTCGGTGATGGTGAAGTTGGCACCCCCGCTGCTCCCCGGCAGGCTGGCCACCGTGGTCACGGCTGTCTGGCTGTCGCTGGCGACCTGCCCGCCGTCGGCGATGTCGAGCTTGATGGTGCTCGTGGCCGAGTCCTGGCCGGCCAGCGGCGACGCGGTGAAGGTGAGCTTCTGCAAGGAGGCCGTCAAAGCAGCGGGCGAGGCGGCCGCCACGGTGTACACGCCGGCCCCGGCGGCAACCAGCCCCGTGCCGCTCAGCGTCCCGCCGCCGCTCACCGTCAGCATGGCGCTGACCAGCGGCTTGGCGTTGCTGTCCGAGATCGTGACGGCGTTGAACGGGCTGATGCCGTTGCCCGCGGCCACCGTCTGGCCCGAGGTGCCGACGATGAACGGCGCCACCGGCGTCGCCGAGGTGCCGACCACCTGCACCGTGACCCCTTTGCTGTCCGCCGTCAGCTTGGTCGCGGCGTCGCCCACGCTGAGGTCGAACCCGACCGTCTGGCTGCTGCCGCCCGCCACCGCGGCGGGGGTGAAGGTGAGCGACTGCAAGCTGCTCTGCATCGCATAATAGGATCCGGCGGCGAGCGTGTAGGTGCCGACCCCCGTCTTGGTCAGGCCCGGGCCGGCCAGGGCGCCGCCCGCGTCGGACGCGGCGCCCGTGCTGTCCGTGAGCGTGATCGTCCCCGTGGTCTGCGCGTCATAGCCCGGGGTGTTGTCCGTGATGTGGGCCGAGGCGAAGGGGCGGAACGCCGTGCCGGATGCCACCTGCTGGTTGCCGGCCGTGCCGCTGATGCCGGGCGGCGTGACGATCCGCAGCACCACGGGGTTGTGCGGGTCGGCCAGGGTGACGGTGCCCGAGCCATCGGGGGCGGGGGGGAGCGCCGCGCTGCCGAGGTTGATGGTGGCATCAACCGTGGCATAGGTGCCGTTGTCCAGCGTCGGCGGGGTGTAAACCAGTCTGTTCAAGATGTTGGTCGCGGCGCTCGGCGACCCGAAGGAAAAGGCGGACTCGGCGAAGATGCCGGTGCTGCTGTCGAACCGGCCGAAACCCGAGGGGTCGCTGAGGCTGCCCAGGTCGCTGCCCGTGTTCGGCCCGGCGCCGAGGGATATGCTCACGACCTCAAGCGCCGGTCCGCTGTCGTTCAGGGCGACCTTGCCGAACGGCGAGGCTGTCGTCCCGGTGGGGACGGCAACCGGGTTGGCAGTGGCGTCGTCGATGGTTACGGCCATGGGGCGTCATCCTCGATGAGGTCTGAAGGGAACAAGGCGTGGGCAGGGCGGCGCGCAGCCGCTGCCATGATGAGCCTCTATCCAATGTCCTCGCGACCTTGTCAGTCCGGTTTAGGACTTTGATCTTCAATCCGCTGGTTCGGCGCAGCGTTCACACGGCCGTGCTGCCGCCGGCCGCGGAGCGTGGGCGGGCCTGCCGGGACGGTGTAAACAGGCCGATTTTCCAATAATGCGCCGGCCTTTAATGCTCATTGGATGTGCGCATCTGATGATACGGCACCAAGATGAAACGCATCGTTCGCAGCAATGCACAGTAGCCGGTTGTCGGGCAGCACCGCCGCGGGCTGGAACACGAACATCATGACCCTCCGGCTGCGCCCGGTCGTGTCCTGCCCGTTCAGGTACAGCCGGATATGCGCTTCCAATCCCGGCACCTTGCCCAGCCTCAGCGCCGCCGCCGTTACCGGCGATACGATGAACCCTGCACCATGCAGCCTTCGTCGCGCGCCACCAGAAGAACATCGCAAGGTCCGCAGACGGCGGCACCTTCGGATACGCGGCCCGCAGCGCCTCCGCGTAGCCGGTGCCCAACTCCGCCCGCAGGTCCTCGCCGGCCACGAAGGGTGGGTTGCCGACTATGAACTCCGCCTCCGGCCAGGGCGCCGGCTTGGCGTCCACGGGGCGCAGCACGGCCTGCTGGTCGGCCTCGTCCGGCACCGCCTCGCCAGTGATCGGATGCCGCTTGGTGCGCCTGCCCCAGCGGGTCGCTGGACGTCCGGCGGCGTCCCGCTCTGGCCTCGTGCGGGCGTAGCGCAGCAGGGCGTCCCACTCCTCAACCGTGCGGAAGCCGCGCAGGATCGGCTCGGCCGGGGGTTAAGCGGCCATTGGTGCGGAGCATCAGGCCCAGCACGTCGCACAGCTCCGACAGGAATGGGGCGCAGTTGGCCCGCTCCGCCACGGCCATGCCGTCCCACCGGGCGATAAACGGCTCGACGGCATCGATTCCGGCACCTCTGGCCCGGACGGGATGGAATGCGGCGGTTGATACCGTTCCAATACCAGCATGAATGAACGGCTATGTCACGCCAGCAACTATAAAATACTCTGTAGCAACCAGCGCAACAGGTGAAGGTTGGCCTGGCTCAGCTACTTGTCAGGCAGGAACACCTCGACGGCCTGGTCCTTCCAGGCCCAGGGGCGGGCGGCGAAGTTCTCGATCCGCCAGGAGTAGCCCATGCGGGCGAGTTCCTTGCCGAGGCGGCGCGCCAACGAATGGTCGTTGGCGGCGTAGAAGCGAATGACCGCGTCCGACCGCCCATCGGCGACTGTCCCGACATCAACCTGATCCGGCGCGAGGCCGCTCTGCGCCGCCAGGCGGCTGGCAATCGCGGCGCCGCTTTCCGGCCGGGCCGGGTGCAGCACCACGGCCGCCCGGGTGTGCGGCGGGTCCGGCAGGGCAGCGTCCGGCGGCTGAATGCCTGAGGCCGGCGGAGCGGGTGGGTCAGGCTCGGGCCGCGTCGGCGCCGAGCGGGCGGGCAACCGCTCCGTCACCACGGGCTTGCTGGCCGGCCGGATGGGCGTGGCGGATTGCACCCGGTCCGGGGGAGGCGCTTCCGCCACCGGGTCGGCGGCGGCGCTGCGCTCGGGCGGCCCCAGGATTTCCAGGACAAAGACCAACGCGACGCCGACCGCCAGGACGGACAGCCAGAAGTGGATCAGCGGCTGCCATTGCGAGGCGAGCCGGTACTTCGCCAGGCTGAGGGCATTTGACGTGCCCGGCGCATTTCGCATGGCCGCACTGGACCGCGCTTTGGCGTCGTTGCGTTGGGGCCGGCGACCCAGGACTCCGTGTCGTTGCATGAGGCCGTTGCATCCTCTTCTTGGTGGCGGTCTCTGCTCCGGGACCGCGAAGTTCAGGTCGGGACCGCCGGACGGGGCCGACGCGATCCGGATTTGCGCGCCCAGGCCCGCGCCGCCGGCATCGGCTTCGCCGGGCTGCTTCAAGCTTTGTGATCAGCGTTCAGGGCCGAGCAAAGAAAGGAGGGGGTGAATGGCAGCAATTTTTGGGGCCGGCGTCGGCGTGCGGTCAAGACAAAGGGTGGATAGGTCAAAGGTCGCCATCTGTCACGCGGGATGACCAGGTTTTATTCGTGCCAAACTCAAAACGATTTGACGTGTGCGGGAGAACCAAGTCGGCATCTTCCCTCCTTTGGCGATGGTGCTCACTTGACGCTGCACTGAGTGGGCGGGCCGGCGTTGCTGCACTGGAAAGGGTGCGCTAGGGTTTCCCCCAACCATGAAACGCCGCCACCTCCTGCTGGCGCTCGGCGCCGCCCTCGGTTCCAGCCCGGCCCGCGCCGCAGACCCGGTGACGGTGATGGCGGCCGCAAGCCTCACCGACGCTTTGCAGGCGCTCGGCAACGCATGGGCCGCCCGCGGCCACCCGGCGCCGCGCTTCGTCTTCGCCGCGTCCTCCGCCCTCGCCCGGCAGATCGAGCAAGGCGCCCCTGCCGACCTGTTCGCCTCAGCCGACGAGCCATGGATGGACTACTTGCAGCAACGCAACCTGATCCTGCCGGATAGCCGCACCAGCCCGCTCGGCAACCGCCTCGTGCTGATCGCGCCGGCCAATCAGCCCGGCGACATCGCGCTCACGCCCGGTGTGGACCTGCTGGCGCGGCTGGGCGCGCAGGGGCGGCTTGCCACCGGCGACCCAGGCAGCGTGCCGGTCGGCAAGTATGCGGAGGCGGCGCTCACGACGCTCGGCGCCTGGGATGCGGTCGCGCCGCACATCGCCCGCGCCGAAAGCGTGCGCGCCGCGCTGCTGCTGGTGGAGCGCGGGGAGGCGCCGCTCGGCATCGTTTACGCGACCGACGCCGCCGCGTCCAAGGGCGTGCGGGTCGTCGGCACGTTCCCGGACGATACCCACCCGCCCATCAGCTACCCCTTCGCGCTGACCCGGCGCGGCGACCGGACGGAGGCGCAGGCCCTGCTCGCCTTCCTCACGGGGCCGGACGCCGCCCTCACCTACCGGTCGCTGGGCTTCTCCGTCCGGGAGTGAACCCCCTCTCCTGGCTAACGCCTGACGAGTGGCAGGCCATCCGCATCAGCCTGGTCGTGGCATCGCGCAGCGTGGCGTTCGGCCTGCCGTTGGCCGTGCTTGCCGCCTATGCCCTGGCGCGCGGCCGGTTCGCCGGGCGGGCGGCGCTCGACGCGCTGGTGCATCTGCCGTTGGTGATGCCGCCGGTGGTCGTCGGCTGGGGCCTGCTGCTGCTGTTCGGCGTGCGGGGGCCGTTGGGGGGGCCGCTGCTCCATTGGTTCGGCGTGCGGCTGGTATTCACCACGGCGGGCGCGTCCTTGGCCACAGCGGTCATGGCATTTCCGCTGATGGTCCGGGCGGTGCGGCTGTCATTGGAAGGGATCGACCCGGGGCTGGAAGCGGCGGCGCGCACTCTCGGCGCCGGGCCGGTGGACCGCTTCGTGACCGTCACCCTGCCGCTGATGGCGCCCGGCATCCTGGCCGGCGTCGTCGTGGCCTTCGCGGCCGGGTTGGGCGAGTTCGGCGCCGTCATCACCTTCGCGTCCAACATTCCCGGGGAAACGCAGACCCTGCCGCTCGCGATCTACGCCGCGATGCAGGTGCCGGGCGGCGAAGCGACGGCCGCCAAGCTTTCGGCGGTGTCGTTCACCCTGGCCGTGGCCGGGCTGCTGCTGTCGGAGGTGATCGCCCGGCGCATGCGGCGGCTGCTTGGGATGTGATGCTCGACGTTTCGGTGCGGCACCGCCTCGGCGCATTTTCTCTTGATGTCAGCTTCAGTGCGCACCCGGGTGTCACGGCATTGTTCGGCCCGTCCGGCTCGGGCAAGAGCACGGTGCTGTCCGTCGTCGCCGGGCTGTTGCGGCCGCAGGCGGGGCGGGTGGCGCTGGGCGGGACCGTGCTGCTGGACACCGCGGCCGGCACCGACGTGCCGGCAGAGCGGCGGCGCTGCGCGATGGTGTTCCAGGATGCCAAGCTGCTGCCGCATCTTTCGGTCGAGACCAACCTCCGCTACGGCGCACGGCGGGCGCCGCGCGGGGCGTCCGGGCCGGGCTTCGCCGAGGTGGTGGACCTGCTCGGCATCGCGCCCTTGCTGCGCCGGCGTCCGCGCGCCTTGTCCGGCGGGGAGCGGCAGCGGGTGGCGCTCGGCCGCGCCTTGCTGGCCCGGCCGCGCCTGCTGCTGATGGACGAGCCGCTCGCTGCGCTGGACGGCGCGCGCAAGGGAGAGATCCTGGGCTTCCTGGAGCGGCTGCGCGACGTGGCGCGCGTCCCCGTGCTGTACGTGACGCATGCGCTGGAGGAGGTGGACCGGCTGGCCGACACGCTCGTGCTGCTGGACGCCGGGCGGGTGCTGGCGGCGGGGCCGCTGGACGCGCTGGCCGCCCGCACCGACCTGCCGGTGCTCAGCGGGCGGCGGGATGCCGGCGCCGTGCTGTCCTGCACCGTGCAGGCGCATGACCTGGCGCGCGGGCTGACGTGCCTGGCGTTTCCGGGCGGCGAGCTGCAAGTGCCGCTGCGGCCGGAAGCCATGGGCGCCCAGTTGCGCGTGCGCCTGCGTGCCCGCGACGTTGCGGTGGCGACGGAGGCGCCGCGCGGCTTCAGCAGCCACAACATCCTGCCGGGCACCGTCTCAGCCGTCGCCCCGTTTGGCCCACACGAAGCCTTCGTCACGCTTCAGGTCGGGCCGACGCCATTGCTGGCGCGGTTGACGCGCGATGCGGTGGCAACCCTCGGCCTGATGCCCGGCAAAGCCCTGTATGCGGTGGTGAAGTCCACCGCGTTCGACCACGGATAGCCGGGACAGGTCAGCGGACCTCGATGGCAACCAGGTCGTGCACGCCGCGCCCGCCGCGGGCGTCGGCCGGCACGACAAGGCGCAAGCTGGGAAGCGGCCTGCCGTCCTCTGCGTAGGCGATCAAGACCTGCTTGCCCTCGAAGTTCGGGTCAAGCTCGCCGACTGCCAGCGCCACCGCGTAGCCGTCCTTGCCGCGCGCCAGCACGGTGTGCTGGAGGAACGTGCGCTTGCCGGCATCGTCCACCGGGCCGGCGGCGGTGATCAAGGGCCAGAGCAGCGCGCCGGTGAACGTGTGCCTTTGCGCGTCCCCTTCATGCGCGTGCCTGACTTCCACCGTCACCGGCGGCAGCGCGTGCAGGTCTGCCAGGGCAAGGGTGCGGGGGTGCTCGACCCGGCCCTGAATGGCAAGCCCCGCCGGCGCGCTGTCCTGCGCAGCCACGGGCGCCGCCGAGGCAAGCAGCGCGGCGAGCGCCGCCGCACCCAGGGCCTGTCGGATGCCGGCCCGCCGCATCGGCTACTTCGCCACCATCACGTCGGACGCCTTGATGACCGCCATCGCGTCGTCGCCGACCTTCAGCGCCAGGTCGTCAATGGCCTCGTTGGTGATCGAGCAATGGATCGTGGTGCCGCCGATGTCGATGTGGACGTGGCCGGTGGTCTGGCCTTTGACGACCGACGTGACCTTGCCCTTGATCTGGTTGCGCGCGCTCAGCTTCATCATCTTCGTGGTCTTTCGAGGGAGAAGGGGCGTCCCTTACGCCGGTTACGCCGGGCTTACCACATGGTCTGCCTGGCCCGCTCGCCCCAGGCCCGGTCGTACTCGGCGCCGCCCACGCGGTCGTTGCTCATGGCAGCCAGGATGTCGCCGGGGGTGGGCAGGGTTTTTGGATCGACATGGGCGGCCGGGTCCCACAGCCGAGACCGGACGACGGCGCGGGCGCACTGGAAGTAGATCTCGCCGACCTCGATCACCAGGACCGACCGCGGCGCCTTGCCCTCGACGGCGAAGGAGGCCAGCAGGGCAGGGTCGTCGTCCAGGTGGCCGCGGCCGTTCACCCGCAGCGTGCTGCCGCTGCCGGGGATCAGCATCAGCAGCGCCACCCGTGGGTCGCGCACCACATTCAGCAGGCTGTCGATCCGGTTGTTGCCGCGCCGGTCGGGCAGCATCAGCGTGCGGTCGTCATGCACCCGCAGGAAGCCGGGCCGGTCGCCGCGCGGCGAGCAGTCCAGCCCTTCCGGCCCGGAAGTGGCAAGCACCGCGAAGGGCGAGGCGGCGATCATCACGCCGTATTCCGGGGTGACGCGATGGGCGACCTTGGCGGTGGACGCTTCCCCGACCGGTCCGTAAAGGACGGCAAGCTGCTCGACCGTCGTGATCCTCGCCATCGTGTGCCTCCCATGTGAGCCACGAAGGTTTAGCGCCGGGGCAAGGCGCCGGCCAGCCATGCCCCCCGCGTCGCGGCCGGCGCAGGGGGCAGGCCGATCAGAGCGGCGCGGCGGGGGGCTGCGCGCCGGGACCGCGGGGGCCGCCATGCCTCGGGCCGCGGCGGTCGCCCTCCGGACCTGCCCCATCCGGGCCGTCACGGCGCATGGGCGGCCCGGCGATCTCCGTCAACTGCTGCGGGTTGGGACCGATGGCCCGCACGCCGATCACCCGGCCCAGCCCGTTCGCCACGCCATCGCCGCGCACGAACACGCTCTGCCCCACGGCAAGGCTCGGCGCCAGACGCCGCGCTTCCGGCGGCGGCAGGCGGGCGATGGTGCCATCGGCCAGCAGCACGCCGTTGAGGTTGCCGCGCGGCCCGTGCAGTTGCGCCTTGATGACGCCCTGGGCCTCAAGCGGCTGCCGCGCCGCATCAGGGTGGCGGCCAGGTCCGGGACCGCGTGGGCCGCCCGGCCCCATGTCCGTCACGCTTTGGTTGGTCGCGTCGTTGGTGACCTGCATGGCCTGCACCATCGGGACCTCGCGCGCGCGCAGGCCGTGCACCGTGACCTGGTCGCCGGGCTTGATGGTGTAGGCGATCTGCGTGCCCAGATGCGGCGGCATGTGGATCTCGGTCCCGTCATCGAGGATCAGCCCGTCCACGTCGCCGCGCGGGGTGAGGCTGTACTGGGCGACGCGGCCCTTGATGGCCGGCAACTGCGCGGGGTCGTAGGTCGGCGCGGGTTGCGCGACTGCCACCGCACCGGCTACGCCGGCAATCAGCGTCGCGCCGAGCAGGGCCAAGCGAAGGCGCTTGGTTGAATATGCCATGGTGTTCTCCGTCGTGGTGGGCGGTGTGCCCACGCCCGATGCTTTGCATCCGCCGTGCCATACGGCAATCTGCTGTTATAGCTCAGTTATTTTTCGTTGGCCGCACTCTCCCCGTCCGCGTCGCCGACAGGGGGCGTCCGGTTTCCGGACGGGTCCAGCCGGGCCAGCTTGGTGTGCAGGAGCTGCCGGTGGATGCCGAGCCGCCGCGCCGCCTCCGCCCGGTTGCCGCGGCTGACTGCCAGTGCCCGGCGGATCATCTCGGCCTCCAGCCGCGCCAGCGCCGTGGGCAGGTCGCCGGCAAGCCAATCGGCCGTTTCGAGTGCGGGAAGCGCCGGGGCGCCGAGAAAGCTCAGGTCGCCCACGGACACGACCGGCTGGCGCACCAGGGCGGCCACGCGCTCCATGGCGTTGCGCAGCTGCCGGACGTTGCCGGGCCAGGGGTGCTCGATCAGCCGCGCCGCCGCTGCCGGCGACAATCGCTTGGGCACGCCGCCCGGCCCGGCGGACAGCGCCAGGACGTGCTCGGCGAGCGGCACGATGTCGGCCAGCCGTTCCCGCAGCGGCGGCAGGTGCAGCGGCACCACGCCCAGCCGGTAGAACAGGTCCTCCCGGAAGCCGCCCTCCCGCACGGCACGCGGCAGGTCGCGATGCGTCGCGGCGAGCACGCGGACATCCACCGCGACCGGCCGGCCGCCCACCGGCGTCACCGTGCGGTCGCCGAGCACACGCAGCAGCTTGGCCTGCATCGCTGGCGGCATGTCGCCGATCTCGTCGAGGAACAACGTGCCGCGGTCGGCCTCCCGGAACGATCCCGTGCGGTCCGCGACCGCCCCGGTGAACGCGCCGCGCACATGGCCGAACAGCAGGCTTTCCAGCAATTCGGCCGGGATGGCGGCGCAGTTCACCGCGACGAACGGGCCGCCGGCACGTCGCCCGTGCCGATGCAGCGCGCGGGCGACGACCTCCTTGCCGGTCCCGGTTTCCCCGGTGATCAGCACGGTCGCGTCGCTGTCTGCCAACCGTCCGATGGTTTTCTGCACTTCCCGCAGCGCGGCGCTCGCCCCCACCATCTCGCCCTCGGGTGCCGGGGCTTGGGCGGGCGCCGCTGCCGTGTCCGGCTCCGTCAGCAAAGTGGACAGCAACGCGGCCAGGTCCGCCCGGCCGACCGGCTTGGCCAGGTGGTCGATGGCGCCGAGCCGCATGGCCTCGATGGTGTTGGCCGCGGTGGGCACGGCGGTCAGCACCGCGACGGGCGGCGGCGCCTGCAGGGTGCGAATGCGGCGCAGCACCTCCAACCCGTCCAGCCCGGGCATGCGCAGGTCCAGCAGCACGGCATGAATGCCGGGCCGGGCGAGGCGGCGCAACGCGGCGGCGCCGTCCTCGGCTTCCTCCGTCCGATGGCCCAGGTCGCCCAGCGTTTCCGCCAAGCCTTCCCGCAGCGCCGCGTCGTCATCCACGATCAGGACCGTCGCCATCAGGCTTCCCCAAGCTCGATGACGAACCGCGCCCCCTGCTCGGACGCGGCGAGGCTCAGCCGGCCGCCATGCGCTTCCACTAGCTCCCGTGCGATGGCGAGGCCAAGGCCGGTGCCGTCCGCCCGGCCGGTCACGAACGGCTCGAACAAAGACTTGCGCAGGTCGGGCGCGACGCCGGGTCCGGTGTCCTCCACAAGGAGGTGCAGAGCCGCCCCGCGGCACTCGGCTCGCAACGTGACGTGGCCGCCGGGCGGCGTGTGCCGGATGGCGTTGGACAGGAGGTTGTCCAACGCCCGGCCGATCAGCGCGGCGTCGAACCGGGCCGTTCCCGCACCCTCGGCCGCCAGCCTCACCTGCGCCGCCGCGGCCTGGTCGGCATGGCGTTCCACGCACGACGCCAGCAGCGTCCCGATCTCGACCAACTGCAGCACCGGGTCACGGCGCTGGGTCATCGCCAGCAGCTCGCCGAGCAGGCGGTCCAGCCGGCCGATCTGCTCCAGCACCGCGAGGAGGGCGCGCCGGCGCCGGTCATCGTCGCCCGCAAGCCCGTTCTCCGCCCGCAGCCGCATGGCGGCGAGCGGGTTGCGGATCTCGTGCGCCACCCCGGCCGCGACCCGGCCAAGCGCCGCCAGCCGCTCCGCCGCGACGACGCGCGCGCCAAGCTCCGCCGACCGCCGCCGGGCCTCGGTCAGGCGCTGGCCAGCCTGGTTCAGCGCATCGACGATGCGGTCCAGGTCGCGCTCCCCGGTGCGCGGCAGGGTGGGGGGCAGGTCGTCCCGGTGTTGCGCCAGCCCGGCCTCCACAGTCCCCACTCGGCGCGACCAGCCGCGCAGCAGCCAGGCGAGCCAGGCCGACATGCCCAGCATCAGCGCGAACAGCAGCAGTAGCCCGGCGCGCAAGCCGTCCGCCGTACTCGCCGTCAGCACCCGGTTCATGGTCCAGGCGGTCAGGCCCTCGATGGGGCCAGGCAACGGGCAGGCGTGCAGCAGCAGGGTTTGCGTGCTGGCGCCCGAACTGCGGGCGACGGCGGCTTCATCCCGGGCGGACTGCTCGTTGGCCGCCTGGATGTTGGCGGTCTCGGCCGTGGGCGGGTCGGTTTTCGGACCAGTGCCGGAGTAGGTCGGGAAGGCATAGGCGAGCGGCCCCGCTTCCGCTTGCCAGATGCCGCCCTCCA
>CAXSEX010000044.1:14041-15837 GCA_964236415.1 uncultured Acetobacteraceae bacterium
CCTCCACCCCGTTTTCACGCGCGAGCGCGAGGGACACTGCCGTTTGGAGGTCAGCCCGCAGCCCGGCGTCGTCCAGCGGCGGCACCGGGCCGCGCCAGTCCGTGGCGTAGAACGCATAACGCTCGCGGATCAGGTCGCAGGCCCGCGCCACGACGGCCTCGCCCCGCCCCACCTGCGCCGCCGTGGATTGGCCGGAAATCTGCACCAGCAGCGCCCCAGCCGCGACGCACGCCGCCAGCGAAAACGCCCAGAGCGCCAGCAAACGGCCACGGAGCGAGCGCAATCAGCGGGTCATGACGCGGACGGCGCCGGGCCGCGCGTGCGGTCCAGCCCATCCACGCGCGGCAAGGCCACCGGCTGGCCGCTGGCGGCGGACTGGTAGATCGCCTCCATAATCCGATGGTCCTGCACCCCTTCCTCGCCGGGGGTGTGCGGCTCGCGGTTGGACAGGACGCATTCGGCCATGTGGTCCATCTCCAGCGCGAACTGGTTCTGGGTGGGGAGGCGCCGCTCCTTAACGCCCTCCGCCCGGCCGTCGCGGCGGGCAATGCGGAGCTGGTGGCCGGTGTAGGCGAAGGCGTTGTCCAGGCTGATGGCGGCGCCCGGCGTGTGCACGCGCAGCAGCCGGCTTTCGTGCATGCCGTAGCTCGTCGCGCAGTTGGCGACGGTGCCGCCGGGGAAGCGGAGCATGAAGTTCACGGTCTCCTCCACTTCGGCGTAGCGTGGGTCGTCCGGCGGGCTGAAGCTGCGGGCGATCACCTCGACCGGCTCTTCCCCGGTCAGGTATCGGGCCGCGTTCAGGCAATACAGCCCGACATCCGGCAGCGACCCGCCGCCGGCGAGTGCGCGCTTGAAGCGCCATTGCTCGCCGTTGCCCTGGTTCTGCACGTTCACCGCGTCGATGAAGCGGGCAGGGCCGAACGTCGCCTCGCGCACCAGGCGCAGCACCTCGCGGTTGTACGGCTCGTACTGGCAGCGGTAGGCGATCATCAGCTTGCGTCCCGCGGCCCGGCAGGTATCGACCATGGCCTGCCCCTCGGCCGAGGACGCTGCCATCGGCTTCTCGCACAGCACGTCCTTGCCGGCCTGGGCGGCGCGGATCGTGTACTCCTTGTGCAAGGCGTTGGGCAGGACGACGTACACCACCTGGATGTCCGGGTTGTCGCGGATGCGGTCGAAGCCCGCGTAGTCGTACACCGCCTCCGGTCGGACGCCGTACTGGGCCGCGACGCGCGCCGTTTTGTCCGGCGTGCCGCTCACCAGAGCAACCAATCGGGATCGCTTCGCCTCGCCGAACGCCGGCAGGATCTCTTCAAGCGTCAGCCGCCCCAAGCCGACGACGGCGAAGCCGACCCGCTCGCTCACCGGCATGGGGTTGGGCGGGCCGCCTGACGGACGCTCGGTGGGCGCGGTCCAGGCCGGGAACTCCACCCGGCCGCCCTGCACCCGGCCCGTGTCGATTTCCGGCACCGCTGCCGCGGCGCTTCGTGCAAGCAGCGTCCCGGTCGCACCGGCAGCGCCGATCAGCGCGACCCGGCGGTTCATCATGTTCGCGCCAGCCATGCTGGTCTCCTTCGATTGCGGTCCGGAAGGGAGCAACGCGCCGCTTGGGGATGCGATCCCTTCGCCCCGCTTGCTGCGCCAGCGAACAGTTGGCGTTCTCCCTCCCAGCATGCTGTTCTCTGCGGAAAGCGGGGGAAACGAGCCTTGGATCAGATTGCCATGCACGGCCGGTGCGCTTTGGTCACTGGAGCCTCGTCAGGGCTTGGCGCGCACTTCGCGCGTCTGCTGGCCGC
>CAXSEX010000044.1:15847-16107 GCA_964236415.1 uncultured Acetobacteraceae bacterium
CAAGGCGCCAAGGTGGCCCTGGCCGCCCGGCGCCTGGACCGCCTTGAAACGTTGGCCCGGGAGATCGAGGCGGCTGGCGGCACGGCGCTCGCGGTCGCCTGCGACGTGACGGACGAGGCGTCCGTCGTGGATGCGGTGGGCCGTGCGGCGGCAGGTTTCGGCAGGGTGGATGTCTTGGTGAACAACTCCGGCGTCACCGGGCGCAAGCCGTTCCTGGACGCGGGCGCCGAGGAATGGGACAGCGTGCTTGACACCAACCT
>CAXSEX010000045.1:0-9934 GCA_964236415.1 uncultured Acetobacteraceae bacterium
GTTGAAGTTGCCCCCATCCGCCAGGTCGAACCGCCCGAGCAGGCCGCCCATCATCCGCTGCGCCAGGCCGATCGGGTTCGCCAGCGGAACCACGACGACCTCCCCCAAAATCCGGCCCGCGTCGGCCTCCGCCTGCAACAGCCCGGTCAGGTGATGCGCCGCCAGCATGCCCGGCGGCTCGTCCGCATGAAGCCCGGCCTGCACGTACACCTTGGGCCGCGCCCCCGGCCGCCCGAACCGCCGCACCGTCAGCGCCTGCGCCGTGCCCGGCGCGGTGCCGCCGATGGGCAGGCTCTCGATCAAGCGACGGCGCGCAGGTCGAGCGTGCGCGGATGCTCCGGGGACGCGCTGACCAGCGGCTCCTCCATCGGACCCGGCGTGTGGCCGATGGGCAGGAAGCGGGCGCGCCGCCGGGCTTCCGCCTCGTTCGCGTTGACCGGGAAGGTGTCGTAGCTGCGCCCGCCGGGGTGGGCGACGTGGTGCGACATGCCGCCGAGCGAGCGCCCGGTCCAGCGGTCGAACACGTCGAACACCAATGGCACCTGCGCCGCGATGTTGGGATGCAGCGCCGCCGCCGGGTTCCAAGCCTTGAACCGCACGCCGCCCACGAACTCGCCCTCCGTGCCCGTGGGGCTGAGCGGCACCGCGGCGCCGTTGCAGGCCAGCACGAACCGCTCGGTTTCCCAGCCGGTCACCCGCGCCTGCACCCGCTCCACGGAGCTATCGACGTAGCGCACCGTGCCGCCGACGCCTGCGGTCTCCCCCAGCGCGTGCCAGGGTTCCAGCGCGTGGCGCAGTTCCACGGTGGCGCCATGCACCGCCACTTCGCCGATCACGGGAAAGCGGAACTCGAAGTGCGGCCGGTACCAGGCGGGGTCGAGCTTGGTGCCGTAGGACGACAATTCCTCGACGGCATCCAGCAGGTCCTGCCAGACGAAGTGCGGCAGCAGGAAGTCGTCATGCACTCGGGTGCCCCAGCGCACCAGCCGCCGCTCATACGGGAAACGCCAGAACGCGGCGGCCGCGGCGCGCATCAGCAACATCTGCGCCACCGACATGCGCGCGTGCGGCGGCATCTCGAACGCGCGGAACTCGACGAGGCCGAGGCGCCCGGAGGAACTGTCGGGCGAGTACAGCTTGTCGATGCAGAACTCGGTCCGGTGCGTGTTGCCGGTCATGTCGGTCAGGATGTTGCGCAGCATCCGGTCCACCTGCCACGGCTTCGGCTCGTCGCCCGGCCGGATGTGGCGGAAGGCGACTTCCAGCTCGCGCAGCGCATCCTGCCGGGCCTCGTCGATGCGGGGGTGCTGGCTCATCGGGCCAATGAACAGGCCGCTGAACAGGTAGGACAGGCTCGGGTGGTTGTGCCAGAAGCCGAGCAGCGACTTCAGCAGGTCCGGGCGGCGCAGGAACGGGCTGTCCTCCGGCGTCATGGCGCCCATGACGACGTGGTTGCCGCCGCCGGTGCCGACGTGGCGCCCGTCCACCATGAATTTTTCCGCTGTCAGGCCGACGTGCCGCGCCTGCTCGTAAAGCTGCTCGGTGCGCGTCACCAGATCGTCCCAGCTTCGCGCCGGGTGGATGTTGACCTCCATGACGCCGGGGTCGGGCGTGATCGAGAAGGTCAGCAGCCGCCGGTCATAGGATGCCTTGTAGCCTTCCAGCACGACGGGGCGGCCAAGCTCGGCAGCGGTGGCCTCGATGGCGGCGACCAGCGACAGCCAGTCCTCGGCCGCGGGCAGTGGCGGCAGGTACAAATAGAGCAGCCCGCCGCGCGCCTGCGCCGTCATGGCGACGCGGATGCCGCGCCCGGGGCGGCCGTCGCCGGTGGCGGCCAGCATCGCATCCCGGGTCGGCAACGGCCCCTGCTCCTCGAACGGATCAGGCTCCGGCTCGTCCTCGATCTCAGAGGGATCGACCCAGGGCAGGCTGTTCAGCGGCAGCCGGACGCCGGCGGAGGCGTCGCCCGGCACCAGGAACAGCTTGCCTTCCCGCAGCACCCATCGTTCGGTGGTCCAATGCCGCGCCCCGCGCCGCCCGGCCCGGCGCAGCGGCAGTACGCTGCCGACCGGCTGGTCCAGCCCCTGGTTGAACACCCGGATGATCCGGGCGCGCTCCACAGGGTCGCGGGACTCCGCCGC
The DNA here is from genome assembly GCA_964236415.1 of uncultured Acetobacteraceae bacterium. Lineage (GTDB taxonomy): Bacteria > Pseudomonadota > Alphaproteobacteria > Acetobacterales > Acetobacteraceae > CAHJXG01. The sequence goes on from CAXSEX010000045.1 coordinate 2,142, forward strand.
CTCCACCACAATGTTGGCGGGCATCCGAGCCTCGCGCATCAGGAAGTACGGCTGGTCCTCGTAGGCGCGCAGCACGGCCTCGGGATCAACGCGCAGGCGTCGTGCCACGCTCAGTGCGAACTCGTGCGCCGCGTCGGCGTCCGCGTCGCCCGTCGCGGTGTCGGGGTCCGCAAGCAGCGCCCGGTCCGACCACACGTCCTCCCCGTCCTGCCGCCATGTCACGTTCAGCGCCCAGCGGGGCACCTGCTCGCCGGGGTAGTGCTTGCCGATGCCGTACTGCACCGCCGCGCCCGACGCCCAAAGCGGCAGCAGGCGATGCAGCAGGCGCCCGGCCTCCCGCCGCTTGGTGGGGCCGAGCGCATCGACGGTCCATTCCTTGCCCTCCGCGTCATCGACGGACACGAAGGTCGGCTCCCCGCCCATGGTCAGCCGCAGGTCCTCGGCGGTGAGCGTGCGGTCCACCTCGGCCCCGGCAGCCTGGATCGCCTGCCACTGCGCGTCGGTGTAGGGCCGGGTGACGCGCGGCACCTCGTTGACGCGGGTGACCTTCATCTCGACATCGAACACCGTCTCCGCCGGCTCGATCAGGCCGGAGATGGGCGCGGCGGAGGTCGGCTCGGGGCTGGCGGCGAGCGGGATGTGGCCCTCGCCGGCCAGCAGGCCGGAGGTGGCGTCAAGGCCGATCCAGCCGGCGCCGGGCAGAAACGCCTCGGCCCAGGCGTGCAGGTCGGTGAAGTCGGCGCTCGGCCCTTCCGGCCCGGTCAGCGGCTTGATGTCGGGCGCCAGCTGGATCAGGTAGCCGGACACGAAGCGGGCGGCGTAGCCCAAGTGGCGCAGCGCGTGCACCAGCAGCCAGGCGGAGTCCCGGCACGACCCCTGCGCCTCCGACAGCGTGCGCTCCGGGTCCCAGACGCCCGGCTCCATGCGCACGATGTAGCCCACGCACTCCTGCACCCGGCGGTTCAGGTCCACCAGCATGTCGATGGTCCGGCGCGGGTTGCGCGGCACCTGGGCGATCAGCGCGGACAGCAGCGGGCCGACCGGGTCCAGCCGGCGGAACGGCGCCAGCTCCTGCTCCAGCACCGGGTCGTAGCTGAACGGCCATTCCTCCGCCTCCGGCTCCAGGAAGAAGCCGAACGGGTTGATGGTGGCCATGTCGGCGATGAGGTCCACCGTGACCTCGAAGTGCGACACCGGCTCGGGGAATACCACGCGGGCCAGGAAATTGCCTTGCGGGTCCTGCTGCCAGTTGACGAAGTGCGGCTCCGGATGGACCGTCAGCGAGTAGGACAGGATCGGCGTCCGGGTCTGCGGCGCCGGGCGCAGCCGGATGGTCTGCGGGCCGAGCTTCACCGGGCGGTCGTAGCGATAGCTGGTCCGGTGCACCAGGGCGGCGTGGATGCTCATGCGGGGCGGGCCATGACGGGGCAGCAAGCGGGCGTGTGCATCGCAGCAGCATCGCCGTCCCGAAGCAGGGGCGCAAGGCCCGTGTCGGCCCCTGACCCGGCCGTTACGGCTGAGTCGCCATGGCGCGCGGCATTGTGCGCGGCAAGCCGAGCCGCCCCAGCCCGGGCAGCTTGACCCCCGGGCGCTGGATGTCCAGCCCGGCGACCGCGCCCAGGATGTTCAGCTCGATCCCCTCCACCCAGCCGACCGTCAGCCCGGCATAGCCGCCCAGGCTCAGCCGCAGCCCGGTGCCGGACGGGGTGACGCGCAGCCAGCGCCCGTTGTAGGGGTAGTCCTTGCCGATGGCGGTAGGCGGCAGGACCGCCTGAATCCCCGGCACCGCGTCCAGCACGGCGGCAACGAAGGTGTTGGAGTTCGGACCCGGCCAGGCGCGGTAGTCGCCCTGGTTGCGATAGGCGTAGGCCGCAATGGCCGCCTGCATGGGCGGGATCAACGCCGCCGCTTCGTCGCCGTCCGCCGCGAACACCAGCAGCGGGGTGCGGCCGAACCAGCGCCCGTCCGCCACGAACCCGTTGACCCGGATCGGGTCGCCCCAGGCCGTGTAGTCGTAGCGGGTGTAGGCGGTGTCGCCTTCCGGCTTGAACACGATCCAGCAATGCGTGGCGAAGATGCCGCGCCACCGCACCGTCTGCGCGGCGAACACCCGCACCGCCGCCGGGCGTGCGGGATTGGCGGGCAGCAGCCCGGCGCTGGAACGGTCGGCTGTCTGCCATTCCCCGCTGGAGCCGTCCCAGTAATACCGGGCCGCGGCAATGCCCAACGGCAGGAGGAACAGCAGGGCGAACGCCAGCAGGCAGGTTTTCAGGACGGCAAGCACGTTTGCGAAATGAGGTGCCGCTGCGGACTGTGCAACCGTTGGCGTCCTAGCCCGAGGCGGTGGCCAGCTCCGACACAGGGGGCAGCCATTCGGTTTCGCGCACGATCACGGCCTTGAGCATGTCAAGCAGCTTGTCGCCGGCGTTGGACTGACCGGCAAAGGCATCAGGCATTTGAACGCCGGTGATCGGGCTGCTGGTCTCGTCCGGGCCGGCGAAGGCCATGGACCAGTCCGGGAAGTCGCGCGCCGCGATCGGCCCGGACTGCAGCACGGTCACATCGCTGTGCCGCTCGTCGCACTGGATGCGCTCGAACGCGCCTTCGACGGCATCGAGCGGCCCTTCCAGCACCTGGGCAAAGCAGCCCTCGCTGAACAGCAGCCCGCCGGTGATGCCGTCGCGGGCGTTGTTCCTGCGCGAGACGGCAAGGATGCGGCGGACGTCGGCGGCCACCGCCTCGGGGGTGCCGGGGATCAGGTTCCGGCTACAGTAAAGCACGCGATGGAGTTGGGTCATGGTCGAATGCGTCCTTTCTCAGTCGGCAGTTTTCGAGGAGGCGGATCGGCGGCTGGCGAACTCGGAGATCAGGTGGTCGATTTGGTCCACCGGCACCGGCCGGCTGTACAGGTAGCCCTGCACCGCCCTGCACCCCTCGGCACGGATGCGGGCGAGCTGGTCGGAGGTCTCGACCCCCTCCGCAATGGTCGACATGCCGAGGCTGGCCCCGAGCGCCGTGATCGCCCGGACGATGGCGTTCTGGCTGGCGTCGTCGCCCCTGTCCTTCACGAAGGAGCGGTCGATCTTGATCTTGTCGAACGGGAAGCTGTGTAGCTGGCTCAAGGAAGAATACCCGGTGCCGAAGTCGTCCATGGCCACCCGCACGCCCATGGCGCGCAAGCGGTGCAACGCCGCCAGCACGGCCTGCTCATGGCGGAGCAGCACGCTCTCGGTGATCTCGATCTCCAGCCGGCGGCCCGGCAGGCCGGAGGACGCAAGCGACTTGGCCACCACGCTGACCAGCCGGCCGGTGTCCGCGAACTGGTGCGGCGACACGTTCACGGCGACCGAAATCCCGTCGGGCCAGCGGGCAGCCTGGTCGCAGGCTTCGCGCAGCACCCACTCGCCGAGCGGAATCATGAGGCCGATCTCCTCCGCCAGCGGGACGAAGTCAGCCGGCGAAACCAGGCCCCGCTCGGGATGCCGCCAACGGAGCAGCGCCTCGAAGCCGACGATGGAGTCGGTTTCAAGGTCGACTTGCGGCTGGTAGTGCAGCTCGAACTCGCGCAACGCCAGCGCTTTGCGAAGGTCGATCTCCAGCGAGCGCCGGGCCAGGGCGCGCGCGTCCATGTGCGGCTCGAAGAAGCTGAACGTGCTGCGGCCAGACTCCTTGGCGTGGTAAAGGGCAAGGTCCGCGTTGCGCAGCAACTGGCTGTGCTCGCGGCCGTCGCGCGGCGCCTGCGCCACGCCGATGCTGGCGCCGATGTTCACCAGGTGCCCGTCGATCAGGTAAGGGCGGCCAAGCACATCGACGATGCGCTTCGCCAGTTGGGCCAGGTTCACCGGCTCGGGCATGGGCGAGACCAGCAAGGCAAACTCGTCGCCGCCGAGACGGGCGACCACATCGTAGGAGCGCAGCACCGAACGCAGCCGTTTCGCCACCAGGCGGAGCAGCGCGTCGCCGATGGGGTGGCCCAGCGTGTCGTTCACCGCCTTGAACCGGTCGAGGTCGACCAGCAACACTGCCGGCCCGGCCTCGTCTTGCGCGGCTTCGCCTTCCTGCGTCGCTTCGGCCAGCGCCGCGGCAATTCGTCTATGGAAGAGTTCCCGGTTCGGCAGGCCGGTCAGCGGATCGTGCATCGCCAACTCGATTGCACTCGCCTCGGCCGTATGCCGGGCGGTGACCTCCTCGAACATGGCCATCCAGTGGCCATCGCCCAGTTGAGTGACCTGCAAGGCGAAGAACCGGGATGCCTGCCCGGATGAGGTGGGTCCGGATAAGGTGGGTATCGTGCTCTTGTGCTCGCTGGACGTGGCCACGGCGGCTAGGCAAGCCTCGTGCACGCGGTGCACGACGGCTCCGGTGAGCACCGCGCTGCCTTCGAGCAGTTCGAGCAGCGACGTGGCGCGGCCCACGACCATTGGCTGGATCTCCAGCGTGGTCGCCAGCTGGCCGTTGGTGAACAGGATCTCGAGCTGCTCGCTGAAGGTCAGCAGGCCGACGCCGACACCATTCAACGCGGCGCGGAGATGCGGTGCGGCATAGGCCCGCTCGCCTGGGGCGCCGCGCTCCATATCGGCCGTGGGCAGAAGCGGGGGAGACAGGAACAAGGAGTGGCTCCGCCAAAGAGTAAAGCACTGGATCGCCGTCCACCCGATGTCAGGTCCAGCCGGGTCGGAAGCGGGCAGCGCTTTCGGCGAGGGCTTGAACGGGTGCATGCCTCAATCTAACGCCGAAGTTATAAAAGATCGTTAAAATCAACTGCAAGTAGATTTAACCGACCTGTGGAACTCCTGATGATCCATGGCGCGTGCCGAGCCGCTTCCAGGGCGATCCCGAACTGAACCGAGGCTGCGGGAAGCCAGCCATTGCGCTATCGTTTCGATAATGACATGATCCCGCGTGTCCTGGCCGTGCAAGGCCGCATCTGCCAAGTGGAAGGAGCCGCCGTTGCGCGTCCTGTTCCTGCACCAGAACGCGCCGGGCCAGTTCCGCCACCTCGCCCCGCACCTCGCCGACGACCCGGCCAACGAGGTGGCGTTCCTGGGCGAGCGCCGGGCCGCGACGCCGGGCCGGGTCCGCTGGCTGCGCTATCCCGCGCCGGAGCGGTCAGGGGCCGCGACCCACCATTACCTGCACCGCATGGAGGGCAACGTGCGCCGGGGCCAGGCCGTGGTGCGGGCGTGCCTCGACCTTCGCGCCGAGGGCTTCACCCCGGACGTGGTGGTGGCGCACGCCGGGTGGGGGGAGACGATGTTCCTGCGCGACGTGCTGCCGCGGGCCGCCATCCTGTCCTATTGCGAGATGTTCTACCGCAGCGAGGGGCAGGACACCGGCTACCTCCCGGAAACCGCGCTGGACCTCGACGGGCGCTGCCGGCTGCGGGTGTGGAACGCGGACCTGCTGACCGCGCTGGACCTGATGGACCGCGGGGTCGCGCCGACCGTGTGGCAGCGGGCGCAGCACCCGGCCCCTTACCAGCCGCGCATCGCCGTGGTGCATGACGGCGTCGATACAACGGAGGTTGCGCCGGACCCGCGCGCCCGGTTCGCCCTGCCAAACGGGCGGGTGCTGGCGCCGGAGGACGAGGTCGTGACCTTCGTTGCCCGCCACCTGGAGCCGGTGCGCGGCTTCACCGTGCTGATGCGCGCCTTGCCCGCCCTGCTGCGCCGCCGGCCCGGCGCCCAGGTGGTCATCTGCGGCGAGGACGGCGTGAGCTACGGCCGCCCGCCCCCGGATGGCGGGACCTGGGGTGCTGCGATGCTGCGGGAAGTGCCGGTCGATCCCGCCCGTGTCCACTTCACCGGCCACCTCGCCCGGCGGGAGTACCTAGCATTGCTGCAGGTGTCCGCGCTGCATCTTTACCTGACGGTGCCCTTCGTCCTGTCGTGGTCCTGTGTCGAGGCGCTGGCCGCCGGGTGCCTGCTGCTTGGCTCGGACGTGGCGCCGGTGCGGGAGGTGCTGCAGGACGGGGTGAACGGCTTCCTGGTCGATGGGCGCGACCCGGAGGCGGTGGCAAGCCGGGCCGCGGACCTGCTGGCCCACCGGGCGTCGATGGGGCCGGTACGGGAGCGTGCCCGCGCCACGGCGGTGCGGTATTTCGACCTGCGCGGCTGCCTCCGCCTGCAATCACGCCTGATCCAGGAGATCGCGCCGTGAGGCTGCCCGGCTTGGTTGCCGTGTTGCTGCTGGCCGGCGCCGCGCAGGCGCAGCCGACCCCGGCCTTGCGGCTGGAGGTGACGGGTCCGCCGGTGTCCGCGGTTTCGGGCACCCAGCCCGGCTGCGGCGCGCTCGACATGCCTGACGCCCCCGCCCGCGCCGTGCGCCTCGCAACGGGCGGGGTGCAGCTTTACGCGACGTCCTCCCTGAACCAGGTCGAGAGCGGGGCCGACCTGCTGCACCTCGGTCACCGCTGCCCCGTGGTGATGGAGGGCGCGAGCGACGACCCTGCCGCCTTCAACGGCCGCACGATCTGGGCCGTGGTGCGCAACGACCATGGCCACCGCCGTCCCGCCCCGTGCCCCAGCCGGCGCTCGGTGGACTGCTGGGACACCGCCCTCACGGCGGCGGCGTCCCGCGATGGCGGTCAGTTTCAGCGCGTGCCGGGCCGGGCGCTCGTGGCGTCGCTGCCGCACCGCTACGACCAGTTCGAACGCGGCCACCGCCACGGCAACTTCAACCCGAGCAGCATCGTGACCTTGTCGGGCGCGCAGTACATGTTCGCCTTCGCAACGCAGGCCCGCGCGCAGCGGCCGGGAAACTGCCTGCTGCGCACGGCCGCGGTCGGCACGCCCGGTGCCTGGCGCGGGTGGGATGGGTCGGCGTTCGGGGCCGCGTTCGTCGATCTGGACGCGCAGCCGGTTCAGCCGGAGGCGCATGCCTGCGCGCCGGTGGAGGTGGACAGGCTGCGCTGGCCGGTCACCGGGCTGGTGCGCCACGCGGCGAGCGGCCTGTTCATCGCGCTGATGCAGAACGGGGCGCGCGGCGGCGGCGTGTTTTACGCCACAAGCCCGGACTTGCTGCACTGGTCCGCCCCAGCCCTGCTGCTGCCGGCCATTGGGCTGGGCGCGTGGAGCTGCGCCGACGCCGCGCCGATCGCCTACCCGTCGCTGCTCGACCCGGCGGCAGCCGACCGCAATTTCGAGACGGTGGGCGTGGCACCCGTGTTGTTCGCCACGCAGTTCAACGTGAAGAACTGCCGGGCAGCCGGTCGGGAACTCGTCCGCTGGGACGTGCGCGTTGCCGCGCCGTGAGGTCCTGACCCTCCCGAAACGGCCGCCGCGGTCGCGGCAACGCGCCCTCGGCCTGAAGCAAGTGCCGAAACGGGGCTGCGCCGCTCTGTTGCATTGCACAAATCCAGCGTTGCCTGCGCGTCAATGCGGCCCATGCCCGGCGGCCACAGTGAAACGACCGCTATATGGCCGTGCATTTTTGCCAAACAGGATCAATTGTTAATCAATCGAAAAAATCAAGTCGGAGTAGAGTTGACGAATTCGTGAGATAGCAGGTATCATGTATGGGTCGGACATTCGCAAGCAGTCCTGGCGCAGTCCGAAAAGAGGAGATCGAGATGGCGACGATACCTGGTGGCAGCTTCATTGTAGATACAGCAAATCACGCCATGCTGACCGGCACTGCCGGTGATGATCAGTTCTTCATGTCCCATAACTTCAATACCGTAAGCGGCGGCAACGGCGACGACTTCTTCAATCTGCTTGGCAACCACAACTCGGTCGATGGCGGATCAGGACATGACGCCATCGTCGATGGCGGCCACGACAACACGCTGAGCG
>CAXSEX010000045.1:9944-16029 GCA_964236415.1 uncultured Acetobacteraceae bacterium
CGGCCAGTTCGGCCTGCTCGACGGCCCGCTCGGCAAGTCGCGCTACCCGGCTCACGGCCCGGTCCCGGGCGACGACGCCAACGACACGCAGTTCAACCGCCAGTTCGCGGGCGGCAGCCACAACGTCCTCAGCGGCGGCACCGGCAATGATTACCTGCAAGGCGGGACGGGCCATGACACGCTGGTCGGCGGCGGCGGCCAGGACACCCTGCACGCCGGCAGCGGCGACGAGATGCTGGTCGGCGGCTCCGGCCACACGACCATGATGTCGGGCGCGGGCAACGACATGATGGTCGGCGGCGGCGGCCAGGACACGTTCGTGTTCAACAGCAACGGCGGCCAGAACGTCGTGATGGGCTTCCACCAGGGCGACATGCTGCAGATCCAGCAGAACATCAACGGCCTCTCGATCGGCTCCGCGGCCGACGTCGCCGCGCACGTCCAGGACCATGGCGGCAACGCCGTCATCACGCTGGGCAACGAGACGATCACCCTGATCGGCGTGAAGGCCGAGGACATCCACAACAACCCGTCGAGCTACTTCACGGTCCACTGACGGTCCAACCCATGACGATCCGGGGCCGCGACGCCAGGCGGCCCCGGCATCTTTTCGACCGCCAGCCCCGGGATTCCCGACCATGCTGCTTCGCGACCTGACGCACGACATCCTGCCGCCGCGGGTGGCTCTGCTCTCGGACGACGTGATGCTGATGGCTATGCCCCATGGGGTGGGCGGTGCCGCCGCCGTGCCACCCGGCGTCGCGCCGCCTTACGGCACGGTTGCCGTCCACGGCGCGGCCGGGCCGTTCCGCATCGCCGCCATGCGGCTGCCGGCCGATGCGCGGGGCGGCGAGCTGCTCGGCATCGGCGCCACGCAGGGTTCCCCGGAGTTCGTTGCCGCGACGCCCGGCGCCGACGCGCTCGATCTGGCCGACGATCTGGACCCGGCCTCCTGCCGGCGGCTGCTCGGCTTCCTGCTGGGCTTTTGCCGCACCGCGTTCGGCTTGGCGGCGGATGCCGGGTTCGCCGACACCTGCATCCAACTCGCGCGCCTTTGCGCCCGGAACGCCGGGACGGCCGAGCCGCTCGCCCATGCCACCCCCGCCTGGATGGTGCTCGGCGGGATGCAGGCGCCGCCCGACGCCGCGCTGTATGTGCTGGGTGCGGGCCGGGTGCGGCACAGCGCCGCGCCGGCAATGGGCGGCAACGCCGGGGCCAACCCGTCCGGCCTCCAGCTGATCGAGCCGGTCCGCCATGGCGACCTGCTGCTCGCGCTGTGCGATCAGCCGCTGCTGTGGACTGTGGGGCGCACGGCCATGGCGCTGCCGGACCTTCTGCGCGGCGCCGCGCGTGGACCGGCCGCAGCGCTGCGCACCGCATGCCTGCGCGCTTTCGCGCCGGCGGGCGGGGTCGCGGCGGCGCTGCTGCGGGAAGCGCAGATGCTGGCGCCGGCCGCTCCGCGCCGCCATGACGACCCGGCGCGGCCCTTGGGCGCCGCCCTCGAACTCGCGCTGCCGGACGGGGCGGGCGGCCTGTTCCTGCGCGGCTGGCTGCGCGACCCCATGCAACTGGTTTCCGGCGCCGAACTCCGCACGCCGGCCGGGGGCACCTCTGTCGGGATGGGTCAGCTCCACCGCTTCCGCCGCCCCGACGTTGCGAGCCATTACGCGAAGGCAGCCTTTCTGGTCCCCGAGCAGCTCACGGGCTTCGTGGCCCATGTCGCCGACCCCGCGAACGGGACGTGCCCGCAACCCACCCTGGCGCTGCGCATGCGGTCGGGCAACACGGTGGAGGTGACGGCGCCGCTCCGGCAGATGCAGCCCTCCGCGGCGCGGGACGCCGTGCTGTCCTCTGTGCCGCCCGACGCGGTGACGCCGGCGATGCTCGACGCCTGCCTGGCCCCGGCCGCCGCCGCGCTGCACCGGCAGGCCCTGGCCGTGCGCGGCGCCGTGGACGCCGTGCAGATCGGAGCAAAGGTGCGGCAGCCGACGGTCTCGATCCTGGTGCCGCTGTATCGCAACCTCGACTTCTTGCGCTTCCAGGTGGCGGCGCTGGCCGCGGACCCGGACTGCCGCCGGGCAGAGCTGATCTACGTGCTGGACAGCCCGGAGCAGCGCGTGGAGCTTGAGTTCCTGCTGCGCGGCCTGCACAGCCTGCACGCGCTGTCGTTCACGATGGCGGTGATGCCGGGCAACCACGGTTTCGCCGCCGCCAGCAACGCCGCGGCGGCGCTGGCCTGCGCGCCGCTGCTGCTGCTGCTGAACTCGGACGTGGTGCCGGCGCGTCCGGGCTGGCTGGCTGCGATGCGCGGCGCGCTGGCGGTGCCGGGGATCGGGGCGGCCGGGCCGAAGCTGCTGTTCGACAACGGCTCCATCCAGCACGCCGGCCTGTTCTTCGAGCGCGACGCGGACGGCATGTGGTTCAACGCGCATTACCACAAGGGGATGCCGCGCCAGTGGCCCGCGGCGCAGCGCCGCCGCCGGGTGCCGGGCGTCACCGGCGCCGCCCTGCTGGTCCGCCGCCCGCTGTTCGAGGCGGTGGGCGGGCTGTCCGAGGATTACATCATCGGCGATTTCGAGGACTCCGACCTGTGCCTGCGGCTGCAGTCGGCGGGCGCCGGCATCACCTACGTGCCGGAGGCGGAGCTTTACCACTTCGAGCGCCGCTCGATCCGGTTGCACAAGGGCTACTCCGACACGCTGGCGTCGCTGTACAACCGCCGGCTGCACCACCGCCGCTGGGAGCACGACATCGCAGCCCTGATGGCCCGGCGCGCGCACCGGGCCGCGGCATGACCGACATCGCGACGCTGCGCCGCCACCTGGCCGCCAACCGCTTCATGCCGGTGCCGCCGCCGGCGCTGATGTTCTGCGGCGATGGCGACTTCCGCGCCATCGGGGCGGAGTTCCTGGAGCGCATGGTGCGCGACGCCGGGCTGGCGCCGGGCCACCGGGTGCTGGACATCGGCTGCGGCATCGGCCGCCTGGCGCTGCCGCTGACGCAGTACCTGGACGAGACCGGCAGCTATGACGGCGTGGACCCGGTGGCGCCCGGCATCGCGTGGTGCGCCGCCAACATCACCGCGCTTTACCCCAGGATGCGCTTCCAGCACCTCGACCTGCGCCACCCGCTGTACAACCCGCACGGCGCTTTGCCGACCGTGGGCATGCGGCTGCCGTTCGCGGATGGGTCGTTCGACCGGGTGTGCCTGATCTCCGTGCTCACCCACCTCGACTTGCCGGAGGTGCTGCACTACGCCGGCGAGGTCGCGCGGCTGCTGGCGCCCGGCGGCTGCTGCCTCGCCACCGCGTTCCAGGTGAACCCGCCCGCGCGGGAGGCGCTCGCGGCGGGGCAGGGGCGTCTCAAGTTCGACGCCGCCGCGGACGGCCCGGCCTACTACGCCGAACCCGACGCCCCGCTCGCCGCCGTGGCCTTCGACGAGGACGTGTTCCTCGAAAGGTTCCTGCGCCATGGCCTGCGCCGCCGCAGCCCCGCCCAGTACGGCTGCTGGAGCGGGCGCGACCTGCCGAGCTTCCAGGACATCTGCATCTTCGAGAAGGAGTGACGGCGATGCGCATCCTGTTCCTGCTGCACGCCCATCCCGACTTGCAGGCGGGCGGCACCGAGATCTTCGCCCGCGACCTGTTCCGCACCCTGCGCCGCGAGGCCGGGTTCGACGGGCTGTTCCTGGCCGGCACCGCGCCGCACCAGCGCCCGCAAAGCCCCGGCACCCCGTTCCAGGCCGTGGGCGACCAGCCCGACGAGCTGCTGATGTGGAGCGGCCGGTTCGACCCGTTCCACATATCCCAGCTCGACCTGCACGGCGTGTCCATGCCGCTCGCCGCCCTGCTGCGCGAGGTGCGGCCGGACGTGGTGCACATCCACCACCTGATGACCATCGGCGTGGAGATGGTGGGCGTGGTGCGCCGCGTGCTGCCGGGCGTGCCGGTGGTGATGACGCTGCACGACTACTACGCGCTGTGCGCCAATGACGGGCAGATGGTCACGACCGCCGGGGCGCTGTGCCACGCCGCCGCGCCCGACGCCTGCCGCCGCTGCTTCCCCGAGCGCAGCTTGACCGACTTCCGCTTGCGCGAGCTGCACATCGGCGGCGCGCTGTCCCAGGTGGACCATTTCATCGCGCCCAGCCGCTTCCTGCGCGACCGCTACGTGGCCTGGGGGCTGGACCCGTCGCGCGTGTCCGTGCTGCCCAACGGCCTGCCCGCTACCCCTCCGGCGCCGGCCCGGCTTGCCGCGCGGCGCGACCGCTTCGCCTTTTTCGGCCATATCAACCGTTTCAAGGGTGCCGTGGTGGCGCTCGACGCCTCCGCCCGGTTGTCGCAGAAGGGCGTCGCGCACCGGCTGACGCTGCATGGCGGCACGGAGCACCAGGCGCCGGACACGCTGGCCCGCTTCGAGCGTGCCCGGGAAGCGGCGCCGGACGCGCGCTACTCCGGCGCGTATCGCCGGGCCGACATGCCGCGGCTGATCGGCGACGCGGATTGGGTCGTGTTCCCGTCGGAATGGTGGGAAAACGCGCCACTGGTGATCAACGAGGCGCTGCAGCACCGCCGCCCGGTGATCTGCAGCGCCCTCGGCGGCGCCATGGAACTGGTGCAGGACGGCGTGAACGGCCTGCACTTCCCGGTCGGCGACGCGGCCGGGCTGGCGGCGGCGATGCGCCGCGCGGTGGAGGAGCCGGGGCTGTGGGAGCGGCTGGTGGACGGCATCGCGCCCCCGGTCGGGATCAGCGAGTCCGCCGCCCGGCACCGCGCCCTGTATGACGACCTCGCCCTTGCGGCGCCGCGGCGGGCCGCGTGACGGTCGCCACCATCCCGGCCCTGCCGGGCCACGCCGCCCGGACCCGCGCCGAGCCTGAAGCCGGCCTGCACATCCAGGCAATGTGGCGCGTGCAGCCCGGCGCGCTCATGCTGCTGGGCCGCGCGTCGGGCACGGTTCCGGCTTCGGGGGCGGCGCATCTCGCGCCGGGGCCGCGCGGCGCGTTCCGCGGCCTGTCCTGGCCCACGTCGCGAGGAGAGCAGGGGCGGGACGAGCAGGGCGGGCACGCCTTCCTCATGGCCGTCCGCTTGCCGGACCGCGCCGACCCGCCGGGCGGGGCGGTGCTCGCGCTGCGCGGGGCCGGCGGCGAGCGGCTCGCGCTGCGCTTGCCGGGGGCGTCCGACCTGGCGAACGACGCGGCATTCGGCCAAGGGGCGGCGCGGCTCGCCGGGCCGTATGCCGCCGCCGCCGCGCGGTTCATGCTGGACACGCTGCGCCCGCGGGCGGACCGCGACGTGGCCGGGGTGGGCGCCATGCTGCGGGCGTTCTTCTCGCAGGCGGCGCAGCCCGATGGCAAGATCGAGATCATGGCCGCCGCGCCGGACGGCTGCGTGATGCTGCAAGGCTGGGGCGTGCGCATCGAGGGGCCGATGCAGGTCGTGCTGGCCGGCGCGGCGATGCCGTACTTCGCTGGGCACGCCGGGGAGTTCGCCCGCACCGACACGGCGGCGCCGGCCACCGGCATCGTGCTGGGACTGCCGCCCGAGGCGGCCGGCGCGCTGGCCGGCATCGACCACGTGTTCATCGTGTCCGAGCAAGGCCTGCACAGCCGCAGCCTGGTGGAGCACCGGCTGCTCGACCCGGCGGCGAGCGTCGGCCATATCCGGCACATGCTGCCCAGCCTGCGCTGCCCGCCGCCGATGCAGGCGCTGCTGCGTGAGGCGCTGCTGCCCCGCTACGAGGGGCGGGACACCCTGTGCAACAACAGCCACCCGGTCCGCGCCGGGCTTGATGTCGCGGCGGCGGCGCCCGGGGCCGGCGCTTACCTGTCGGGCTGGGTGTTCGACCCGCTGCGGCTGCTGGCGGAACTGCGCCTTTGCGGCGCGGGCGGCACTGCGGCGCGCATCGACACCGCCTGGACCCGGCTGCGGCGGCCGGACGTGGTCGAGGCGTTCCGGACCACGCCGGGCTTCCCGCCGTCCACGGACATGGAGGCGGGCTTCGCGGTGTCCGCCGCGGGGGTGCCGGCGGCGGCGGACGAGGCGCTTCACCTGCAATTCAACTTCACGGACGGCAACCGCGCCTT
>CAXSEX010000046.1:0-990 GCA_964236415.1 uncultured Acetobacteraceae bacterium
GGATCAGGGCCGCGAAGCGGGAAGCGAGTGCGCCGGCTTGGGCGAGATCAGGGGCCGCCTCGGCCAGGCACGTCAGGAACGCGCCCTCTTGCGCGTCCAGCTTGTCAGGCGCGGTGGTCAGCACCCTCCCGCCTGGTGCCTACCTATTGGGCGTGCCAGGCAAGTGCTGCTTTGTTGGGCAACGGCAAGACGCTTGCCGACATGGATGCAAGGAGGTGCGGCCTGCCACCTGGTATGAGCTTTGCTTGCCTGGACGCAGACGGGATACTCCCCACCGGCCCGTTCCTGGCAGGACCCGGCCGGCATTCCCATCTATGCCCCAGGCAGCGGCTGCGGACCCCGCAATGCCGAGGTTTGCGCTTGCCTATGCTGAGGAGATTGCGTGATGCCCACCAACTCGCTGCTCGACCCCGCGCCCTTTACGCTCGGCCTCCACGGCCTGCGCGTGCTGCTGGTGGGCGGGGACCTGGCGGCGGTCGATTTCCTGCTGCGCCGGGGAGCGTTGCTGCACGTCGTCACCCCGGCGCCCGATGCGGGTACGCTGGCCCTGGCGGCGGAAGGCCGGCTGCAACTGGACCGCCGAGCGTTCGACCCGGCCGATCTCGACGGCGTGCGTCTGTGCGTTGCGGCGCTCGGACCGGCCCATGCCGCGGCGGCGGCACGGGGCATCATGGTCGGCGCGCTGCCCGCGGCGTCGGCCCGGACCGGGCGCGCCGTGCTTGTCGGCGCCGGGCCGGGCGATGCGGGCCTGCTGACGGTGCGCGCCGTAGAGGCGATCCGGGACGCCGACGTGGTGATGTATGACAAGCTCATCGGTCCCGAGGTGCTGGCGCTGATCCGGCCCGGCGCGCGGCGGATCGACGTGGGCAAGCGCTGCGGCCGGCATGCCATGGCGCAGTCAGCCATCAACGCCCTGATCGTGCGCCACGCCCAGGCCGGCCGCCACGTCGTGCGCTTGAAGGGCGGCGACCCTTTCGTGTTCGGCCGAAC
>CAXSEX010000046.1:1000-5673 GCA_964236415.1 uncultured Acetobacteraceae bacterium
GCCGTGGCGGCGAAGAATTGGAAAGCCTGCGCGCCGCCGGCGTGCCCACGGAGGTCGTGCCCGGCATCACCGCGGCGCTGGCAACCGCGGCCCGGCTCGGCATCCCGTTGACCCATCGCGGCGCATCGCGCAGCCTGCACCTGATCACGGCGCACGGCAGCGACGACCGGCTGCCCGAGCATGACTGGACGGCGCTGGCCCGCGCGGGCGGCACGCTTGCGGTGTATATGGGCGTCCGCACCCTGCCGCTGCTCGCGGCGCGGCTGCTGGCCGCCGGCATGGCGCCGGACACGCCGGCCATTGCGGTGGAGAACGCGACCCTTGCCCACGAGCGCCGGATGCCCGGCACGCTCGCCGGCATCGCCGCCGCGGTCGCCGCCGCCGGGCTGGACGGGCCGACGCTGGTGCTGATCGGCGCGGTCGTCGCCATGGCGGATGCCGCGGCGGGCACCCCGGCCATCGAGAACGACCTTGCGGCCTGACCCGGCGGCGACGCCCGAGGAACACCGTTTCGCCGTTTACGTCCGCACCCTGGGCCGTGGCCCCGGACGGTCGCGGGCGCTCACGCGGGAAGAAGCGCGGGACGCCCTGTCCACCGTGCTGAAAGGCGAGGCCGACCCGCACCAGGTCGGCGCGTTCCTGATGCTGCTGCGCTACCGGGGCGAGGACCCGGCGGAGATGGCCGGGCTGGTCGATGCCGCCCGGGCGCACATGGGGGCGGGCCTGCCGCCGGGCACGGCCCCGGTGGATCTGGATTGGCCGTCATACGGCGCTGGGCGGACGCGCGACGCGCCCTGGTTCCTACTGGCCGCGCTGGCGCTGGCCCGCGCCGGGCATCGGGTGCTGATGCACGGGACCAACGAGTTTTCCCGCGGCACGACGGTTCCGGAAGGCTTGCAGGCGCTCGGCCTGCGCCCGGCCCGCGACCGCTCGGACGCCGCGGCCCAGCTTGGCGAGACGGGGTTCGCCTACCTGCCGCTCGAAGCGTTCAGCCCGGAACTCAAGGCGTTGCTGGACCTGCGGCGCCTGCTCGGCCTGCGTTCCCCGCTCAACACGGCGGCGCGCCTGCTCAACCCGTTCGATGCCCGGGCCGGCGTGGATGGGGTGTTCCATCCCGCCTACATCGCGCTGCACCTCGCGACCGCGGACCTGCTGGGGCGGCGCCGCCTGGTCGTCGTCAAGGGCGGGGGCGGGGAGGCTGAGCGCACCCCGGCCAAGGCCGTGGCCGCGCACTGGTTCGACCGCGCGCAGGGCCAGGGCGAGGCCATCCTGCCGCCGCTGCCCGACGCCGGCAGCGATGCCGAGTTCGCCGCCGTTTGGTGCGGCGCGGGCGGCCCAGGCGCCGCCACCGCCGTCGCCACGGTGGCGCTGGGGCTGGTCGCCTTGGGCGCGGCGCCTGAACAGGCGGACGAGCAGGCCCGCGAAGTTTGGCGCAGCCGCCATGGCTGACTGGCTTTGTTTCTGCGCCCAGGGCATGGTGAGCAGCGGAGGCGGCACGCATGGCTAAGCAGGACAGGATGGAAACGGCGCTTCTGGCAGCGGTTGCCAACAGCACGGAGCCCATGGTGCTCAGCGACGCCCGGCTGCCCGACCTGCCGATGGTCGCCGTGAACGCGGCGTTCGAGTCCCTGTCGGGCTATCCCCGGATCGAGCTGGTCGGCCGCAACTGCCGTTTCATGCAAGGACCCAGCACCGACCCGGCCACCCCCGCCCGCATCGGCCGCTGCCTCCGCGCGGGCGAAGGCTGCATCGAGTGGATCGTGAACCACCGCAAGAACGGCGCCGCGTTCTGGAACCTGCTGTTCATCTCGCCCGTGTTCGGGGCCGACGGCGACCTGCGCTACTTCATCGGCAACCAGCTCGACATCACCGACGGCCTGCCGGCGTGGCTGGGAGAGGTCACGTTCGGCCGGGCGCACATGTCGCCGGCGGTCCAGGCGGAGTTCAACGCTTTGCTGCAGAATATCCTGGGCAGCACCGACCACATGCTCACCGACACCGGCTCGGCCCTGCAGCGCATCATCAGCTCTGCACGCCGCCTGGCGGAGCTGACCACCGAGCTTGAGCCGGGAACAAGGCCGCTGCCGCCGGGTTCGCCGCCGCTGCCGCCTAGGGTCGGCGTTCCAGCACGAAATGGACGGGGCGGTCCGGCTGCGTCGTGACGAAGCCGCGCGGCACCACCGCCCCGCGCCCGGCGAAGCTGATCCGGAAGCGCCGCAGCAGCCGCGCCAGCACCAGCACGGCTTCCGTCAGCGCGAACTGCGCGCCGACGCAGATACGCGGGCCGGCCCCGAACGGCATGTAGCTGTAGCGGTCCGGCGGCACGGCGCCCGGCATGAAGCGGTCGGCGTCGAAGCGGTCCGGGTCGTCCCACAGCTTGCGGTGCCGGTGCAGCACCCAGGGCGAAACGCTGACCACCGTGCCCGCCGCGACCCGGCGCCCCGCGATCACGTCCGGCCCCAGCGCCTCCCGCACGATCAGGAACGCCGGCGGGTACAGCCGCAGCGCCTCGTCCACATGGGCGCGGATGGCGGGCAGCGCGCGCAGCGCGTCGGCGGCGCCGTCTTCGGACAGGTCAGCCGTGGCAGCCTCGGCGGCCAGGCGGTCCTGCTGGTCCGGCAGCCGGGCGGCGACATAGCAGGCCCAGAACAGCGTCACGGCGGTGGTCTCGTGCCCGGCCAGGATCATCGTCGCGACCTCGTCCCGCAGCTGCGCGCGGCCGAAGCCGGCGCCGGTCGCCGGGTCGCGGGCGGCGGACAGCATGTCCAGCAGGTCGCGCGGCCCGCCCTCCGCCGGCGCCTGCTCGGCGCGGGCGTCGATCAGGCGGTCAATGAAGCGCAGCCACTCCGCCCGGAACGCACCGCGGCCGAGGTCGAGCGGCGAGGGGATGGAGATCGGCAGCAGCAGGTCGAGCGCGCCGGGCTGGGCGAAGCGCCGGGCATATTCCATGAGCAGCGCCCGCAGCTCGGCGCCGAACCCGGCCATCTCCAGGGAGAACATCGACTGCCCGGCGATATGCAGCGCCAAGTGCTGCAGATGCGGCATCAGCACGACCGGCTGGCCGGTCAGGCGGTCCAACTCGGCCTCGCTGTGGCGGGACGCCGCGACGACGTGGCGGGCCAGCACGGGCATGGTGCGCGGCGACATGGCAGGCGCGATGGTGCGGCGCTGATGCCGCCACGCCGCGCCCTCCGCCAAGAACAGGCCGCGGCCCAGCAACGGCTGCAGCACGCGCTGCGCGCCGATGTTGCGGCCGTAGTTCTCGTGGTTCGCCACCAGCACATGCCGGATCGCGTCGGGGGCGTTCAGCATCAATTGTTCGCGGCCCAGGAAGCGCCCGCCCAGCACATCCTGCTCGTAGGCGGGGCGGCCCCATAGCTCCAGCGGGTTGCGCCGCAGCACGAAGAACGCCTCGACCTGCGAGCGTTCCCGCGTCGCCATGGGCGGGCGGGGCAGGATGGCGGTGGTCACGGCGGAAGGGTGGGGCGCATCAAGCATGGCCTTGATATGGGGCGTCCTGCCGGTCGGACCAGCGCCGGAATTTGTTCGCCTTGCATTGACGCGAGTGCAATGAAGCCGGATGGTCGGGCAACTGCGGAGACAGCGATGCTTGATGGACCCAACACCCTGGCCGGCGCCGACCTGCGCCGGATCGGCGCGCATCCCGACCATTGGTATCCCCTGGCGTGGTCGCGCGAGGTGAAGCTGGGCCGGGCGCTCGGCACCCGCTTCGCCGGCGAGCCGATCGTGCTGGTGCGGAGCGAGGACGGCGGCGTGTTCGCGCTGGAGGACCGCTGCGCCCATCGCCAGGTGCCGCTGCACAAGGGGGTCGTGGACGGCGACGCCATCCGCTGCTGCTACCACGGCTGGACCTATGACCGGACCGGGCGCTGCACCGACGTGCCCTACCTCGGCAAGGGCCGCCTGCCGAACGGCGTGCGCGCCTACCCGTGCCGGGAGGCCGAGGGCCTGGTCTTCGTGTTTCCGGGCGATGCCGGCCTGGCCGAGTCGCGCCCGTTGCCCGCCCTCGGGTCCGTCGCCGATCCTGCCTACAAGACCCGGCGCTTCGGCAAGCCCATCGGCTGCCACTACACGTTCATGCACGAAAACCTGATGGACATGAACCACCAGTTCCTGCACCGCGCGCAGATGGGCCAGATCCGCCCGCGCTTCCTCGGCCGCCGGATGGGCGAGGGCTGGCTGGAGATCGACTACACCTTTGCCCGTGCCGGCGGCGGGCAGTCGCTCGGCGAGCGCGTGATCTTCGGCAGCAAGCGGGTCGGCGGCTGGGAGAACAACCGCGACAAGATGACGATCCGGACCGAGTACCCGTATCAAACGCTGAAGATCTGGGCCGGGGACGACATTCCGGTGATGGACCTGTGGATCGTGTACGTGCCACTCGACGCGGAGCAGCGCACCAACCGCACCTTCGGCCTGCTGTCGGTGCGCCGCCCGCGCATCCCCGGCCTGATCGAGGCGGCCTGGCCGTTCCTGGTGTTCTTCACCGAGCGCATCTTCGCCGAGGACCGCGCCATCGTGGAGATGGAGCAGGCCGCGCACGACCGGCAGGGCTGCGACCTGAACCAGGAGGTGTTCCCGGCGATCCAGGACCTGCGCGGGCTGCTCGCCGCGTGCGGGGCGGCGCCGGCCTAGCGGTATCCCGCCGCCTG
>CAXSEX010000046.1:5683-10059 GCA_964236415.1 uncultured Acetobacteraceae bacterium
CAGCTCGGCGTAACGGCCGCGCTGCGCCAGGAGCGCCTCGTGCGTGCCGGACGCCTCGATCTCGCCGCT
The DNA here is from genome assembly GCA_964236415.1 of uncultured Acetobacteraceae bacterium. Taxonomy (GTDB): domain Bacteria; phylum Pseudomonadota; class Alphaproteobacteria; order Acetobacterales; family Acetobacteraceae; genus CAHJXG01. Next base: position 5,753 of record CAXSEX010000046.1, read on the forward strand.
GGCCATCACCAGAATGCGGTCGGCCATCCGCACGCTGCTGAACCGGTGGGAGATCAGCACCGCCGTGCGCCCGGCGCTGAGTTCCTTGAAGCGCTGGAACACCTCGAACTCGGAGCGGGCGTCGAGGGCGGCCGTCGGCTCGTCGAGGATCAATACCTGGGCGTCGCGCATGTAGGCGCGGGCGATGGCAATCTTCTGCCACTCGCCGCCCGACAGCTCGACGCCGCCGCGGAAGCGGCGGCCGATCATCTGCTCGTATTGCCGGGGCAGGCGGCCGATCACGTCGTCGGCCAGGCCGCGGCGGGCGGCGGCCTCGATCCGGCGGCGGTCGCCGCGCGCCTCGATGCGGCCCACCGCGATGTTGTCGGCGGCGGTCATGTAGTAGCGCACGAAATCCTGGAAGATCACGCCCATGCTGCCGCGCAGCGCGTCCAGGTCATACTCCCGGATGTCGTGCCCATCCAGCAGGATGCGGCCCTCGTCGGGGTCGTACAGCCGGGCCAGCAGTTTCACCAACGTGGTCTTGCCCGCGCCGTTCTCGCCGACCAGGGCCAGGGTCTCGCCGGGGTGGAGCGTGAAGCTGAGGTTGCGGACGGCCCAGCGCTCGGCGCCGGGGTAGCGGAAGCCGACACCCTCGAACACGAAGCCGGCGCCGACCGTGGGCGGGAAGGGGCGCGGCTCCGCGGGCGAGTGGATTTCAGGCGCCACCTCGAAGAAGGAGAACAGGTCATCCAGGTAAAGCGCCTGGCTCGCAAGGCTGGAGAACCCGGTGAGCAGCCCTTCCAGCAGCCCGCGCAGCCGCAGGAAGGAGCCGGCCAGGAAGGTGAGGTCGCCGATGCTGAACCCGCCGCTCAGGGTCCGCCACGCGAGGTAGGCGTAGGCGATATAATACCCGGCCGTGCCGAGCGCCGCGAGCGCCCCGCCCCAGCCAGCCCGGCGCACCGCCAGCCGCCGGTTCTCCGCCTGCATAGCCAGCGACAACTGCCGGTAACGCTCGATCAGGAAGTCGTTGAGGCCGAAGATCTTGACCTCCTTCGCCGTTTCCGTGCTGGCGCCGGTCTGCCGGACGTAGTCGAGTTCCCGCCGCTCCGTCGTGCGGGCAAAGCTCAGCGCGTAGCTTTGCGCGTTGAAATGCGCCTCGCCCAGGAAAGCGGGGATCAGCGCCAGCAGCAGCAGCGCGATCAGCCACGGCGCATAGGCCGCCAGCCCGGCGGCGAAGCTCGCCACCGTCACCAGGTCCTGCGCCTGGCCGAACATCTGGCTGATCAGCGTCGTGCGCCCCGCGGTCTGCCGCCGGGCGCGGTCCAGCTTGTCTTGCAGCTCGCTGTCCTCGAAGTCTTCCAGGTCAAGCGTCGCCGCGTGCTGCATCAGCCGGATGCTGGAAGCGTTGGTGAACCGCTCGGCCAGCAGCGCGTCCACCAGCGACACCACCCGGCCCAGCACGTCCGTCAGCACCGCCAGGCCCAGTTCCGCCAGGATCAGCCACGCGAGCCGCAGCAGCAGGCCGCTCGCGATCCAGCCGGCGGCGTCGGCCGGGTGGCCGGGCCGCTGCGACAGGTGCAGCACCTCGTCGATGATCAGCTTGCCCAGGAACAGCACCGCCACCGGCAGCAGCGCCCGCACCAGCCGCAGCGACAGCGTCGCCGCGGTGAGCACGGGGCTGGTGCGCCAGATCAGCGCCAGGAACGGCGGCAAGGTGCGCAGCGCGCCCAAGCGTGCCCGCAAGGACGGGCGGGGTGGATCAATGCTCGGCGACATGAGGGCTTCTTCCCGCATCGCCCCGGCTTGGCAAGCCCGCGATTGATCGCCAGGTGCCGGTTCGGCCTACCGAGCGCCACGAAGGAACCTTTGCCATGCCCCGCCTCCTGCCCGACGCTCCCTTCGGGCGCGCCGAAACCCGCATCGTCCTGCTGGAAGGCATCAGCGCCAGCGCCGCCGAGTTGTTCGCCGCCGCCGGCTACGCCGACGTGCAGCGCCACGCCAAGGCGCTGGAAGGCGCGGCCCTGGCCGAGGCCGTCCGAGGCGCGCACATCATCGGCATCCGCAGCCGCACCCAGCTTTCGAGCGCCGTGCTCGCGGGCGCCGGGCCGCTGCTCGCGGTGGGCTGCTTCTGCATCGGCACCGACCAGGTGGACCTGCAAGCCTCCCGCGCGCTGGGCATCCCGGCGTTCAACGCGCCGTTCAGCAACACCCGCAGCGTCGCCGAGCTGACAATTGGCGAGATCGTGATGCTGCTGCGACGCATCACGCCGCGCTCGGCGGAGGCGCACCGGGGCGGCTGGGACAAGTCGGCGGCCGGCAGCTTCGAGGTGCGCGGCAAGGTGCTGGGCATCGTCGGCTACGGCAACATCGGCAGCCAGCTTTCGACGCTGGCCGAGGCGATGGGCATGCGGGTGATCTACTACGACCGCACCACCAAGCTGCGCCACGGCAACACGGAGTCGGTGGCGACGCTTGGGGAGCTGCTGGGCCGCAGCGATGTCGTGACCCTGCACGTGCCCGACCTGCCCGTGACCCGCGGCATGATCGGCGCCGACGAGATCGCCGCCAAGCGGCCCGGCGCCTACCTGATCAACAACTCGCGCGGCCGGGTCGTGGACCTTGAGGCTCTGGCGGAGGCGCTGCGCGCCGGGCGCCTGGCCGGCGCGGCGGTGGACGTGTTCCCGGTCGAGCCGAAATCGGCGGGCGAACGGTTCGCCACCCCGTTGCAGGGCCTTCCGAACGTGATCTTGACGCCGCACATCGGCGGCTCGACGGAGGAAGCGCAGGAACGCATCGGCGAGGAGGTGGCGCACAAGCTGCTGGATTTCCTCGACAGCGGATCGACCGGCGGCGCCGTCAACTTCCCGCACGTCGAGCAGCCGCGCATCCCGGGCCGGCCGCGCTTCCTGCACGTCCATCGCAACGTGCCCGGCGTGCTCGGCCAGATCAACGCCGTGTTCAGCCGGGTCGGCCTGAACGTGCTGGCGCAGGTGCTGCAAACCGACGGGGATCTCGGCTACGTCATGGTGGATGTGGAGCGCCGGCCGACCGGGCGCACGGCGACCCTGGCCGCGCTGTGCGACATCGAGGGCACCATCCGGGCGCGGGCGCTCGACTAGCATTCCCCCCGGCCGACCGTCCGGGGATTGGTCGCCGGGGGGCAGCCGCACTATATATGCGCGACCTTTCGCAGGAGCTTACCTTGGCAGCACTGAACCGCTTCGCGCCGCACGCCGACGACGAGGATCCCGATGCCCCCGACGTGCCGGAGCCGATGGGTCCCGACACGAAGGAGCCTGACGACAACAAGACGCTGTCTTCGCCGATCAACGAGCTTGAGACGCGGCTGTTCAACACCCGCAAGGTGCTGGTGTTCGGCGCGATCAACGACAAGGTCGCCCGCGACGTGACGGGCCGCCTGCTGGCCTTGGCCAGCGACTCCGACAAGCCCATCGACGTTTACGTGAACTCGCCCGGCGGCCACGTGGAAAGCGGCGACACCATCCACGACATGATCCGTTTCGTGGACAGCGTTGCCCCGGTGCGGGTGATCGGCACTGGCTGGGTCGCTAGCGCCGGGGCGCTGATCTTCCTGGCGGGCGTCAAGGAGCGGCGGCTGTGCCTGCCGAACACGCGCTTCCTCCTGCATCAGCCGATGGGCGGCGTGCGCGGCCCGGCCACCGACATCGACATCGAGGCGCGGGAGATCATCAAGATGCGCGAGCGCATCAACGGCATCATCGTCAAGGAAACCGGGCAGACGATGGAGCGCGTGACGCGCGACACCGACCGCAACTACTGGATGAGCGCGGAGGAGGCGATCACCTACGGAATGGTGAGCCGGATCATCACCAGCATGAAGGACCGCTGAGAGTCGGTGGGGGCCGGACCCGCTAAGGGTCCGGCCGGGTCACAGCATGCCGCCATTGACTTGGATGTTCTGCCTGGTAATCCAGCGCGCGTCATCAGACACGAGAAACGCAACCGCGTCGCCAATGTCGTCCGGCTGACCCAGACGGCCGAGCGGGGTCAGGCCGACCAGCTGCGCGATGGCGGCTTCTGGCAGGTTCATCGCATCGGTCTTGACGGCGCCGGGCGAGACGATGTTCACCGTGACGCCGCGCGGCCCCAGTTCACGGGCCAGGGCCAGCGTGAATTGTTCTCCGGCGGCCTTTGATGCCGCGTAAAGGCCGCCGCCTACCCTGGGCATCCTCGTGGCGCCGCTTGAGACATGGATGATGCGCCCGCCGTCCGCGACATAGGTGGCGGCGGCACGCAGCACGTTCATGGCCCCGCGCGCGTTCACGCCGAAGATGCGTTCGTAG
>CAXSEX010000046.1:10069-16028 GCA_964236415.1 uncultured Acetobacteraceae bacterium
CGCCATCGCCTGGCCGCCCGCGGCGGCGATGGTGGCGACCACCGCGTCGGCGGCATCACCGTTGCGTGCATAATTCACAAGTACGCTCGCCCCCTCTCGGCCGATGCGTTCGGCAACGGCCCGTCCGATCCCGCGTGACCCGCCAAAGACGATAGCGACCCTGCCCGTGAAGCGTGGCATGCCGTTTCCTTCAAAGTGCAGCGCCAGAGATGGCGGCGCACCGCCGCACTAAACAGAGGGCAGCGCGGCGGCAAGGCGGTCCCATTCGCCGCCTGGAATGCCGAAGCGGAGCCAGCTTGGCTCCGCGTCGAACCGCCGAGCCAGGATGCCGGACTGCCCGAGGCGGTCGAAGGTCTTCGCGGCTGCGGCATGCTGCGCCAGCCGGAACAGCAGCGTGCCGCCCAGGATCCGGAAGCCGGCTTGCGCGAGCAGCCCGTCCAGCCGCGCCACATCGGCTTGCAGCCGGGCGCGCGTGGCGTCGAGCCAGGTGGCGTCCGCCAGCGCCGCCGTGCCGAGCGCGATTGCAGGGCCGCTGGCCGCCCACGGCCCCAGGACATTGCGGATGCTGCGTGCCATGGGAAGGGCGGCCACAGCGAAGCCCAGGCGCAGCCCGGCCAACCCGTATGTCTTGCCGAACGAACGCAGCACGATGGCGTTGGCCGGCAAGGTAGGCGCAAGGCTCAGCCCCGGTTCCTCCAGGTCGGCAAACGCCTCGTCCACGATCAAGACGCCAACATGCCGGGCCAATGCGGCCAACTCCGTGCCATGGATGCGGCGGCCGTCGGGGTTGTTGGGATTGCACAACACCGCGGCGGGAGCGCCATCCAGCGCCGCCAAATCCGCGACGACGGACATCGAATTGCCGGCTGCGGCCCAAACCGCCGCGTGTTCGGCGTAGGTCGGGCCGACGATGACGACGCGGCTGGGCCGGAGCAGGTGCGGCAGCAGGCTGATCAGGATCTGCGTGCCCGGTGCCGCCACGACGGTGCGCGGGTCGGCCACGCCGTAGGCCCGTGCCGCCATGGCTTCCAGTTGCCGCACCTCCTCGGGTTCCGGCAGGCGGTGGTAAACCTCCGGCCGCAGGTTGGGCACGGGGTAGGGAAGGGGGTTGATCCCGGTTGACAGGTCGATCCACGGCTCGGGCGCCATGGGGAACCGTGCCCGCGCGGCGATCAGGCCGCCGCCATGGGCAATCGCCAAACCAGAGTCCGCCATGGTAGCCCCCACCCAATGCTTCTCCCCTCCAACCTGGGCCTGACGGCTTGCGCCCTGGCGTTGGAGGCTGCGGCGGGATACCCCAGCTTCGTGCTGCGCGCCATCGGGCATCCCGTCATGTGGGTGGGGGCGCTGATCGGCTGGATGGACCGGACCTGGAACTGCGAAGCGTCAGGTGCGCGCATCCGGCGCATCCGGGGTGTCCTCGCGGTGCTGGCGTTGCTCGGCGCGAGCGCTGGCCCGGCAGCGGCGTTGCAGGCCGCGTCCGCCCTGTTGCCCCCGGCATTGTCGCTGCTGCTGACGGCGGCCATCGCCAGCACGCTCTTGGCGCAGCGCAGCCTGTGGAGCTTCGTCGCCGCGGTGGGTGATGCCCTGCGCCGGGGCGGCCTGCCCGCCGGACGCGCCGCCGTGTCCCACATCGTCGGCCGCAACCCGGACACCCTGGACGAGCCAGCCGTCCTCCGCGCCGCCATCGAGAGCCTGGCCGAGAACTTCGCCGATGGCGTCGTCGCCCCGGCGCTTTGGGGGGCGCTGCTCGGCCTGCCGGGGATCGCCGCCTACAAGGCCGTCAACACCGCCGACAGCATGATCGGCCACCTCACGCCCCGGCACCGCGCGTTCGGCTGGGCGTCGGCCCGGCTGGATGACGTGGTGAACCTGCCGGCGTCCCGCCTTGCGGCCGGGTGGCTTGTGCTGGCCGCGTGCCTGCACCCTGGCGCGTCGGCGCGGGGAGCCGGGCGGGCGGTGTGGCGGGACGCCGGGCGGCACCGGTCGCCGAACGCGGGCTGGCCGGAGGCGGCGATGGCCGGGGCGCTCGGCCTGCGGCTGGCCGGGCCGCGGGTGTATGGCGAGACGCGGGTGGACGACGCCTGGATGGGTGGTGGCCGGGCAGAAGCCACGCAGGGTGATCTCGGCCGGGCGCTGGCCCTGTATCGCACCGCCTGCGCGTTGCAGATGGCGGCGTACCTGCTGCTTTGGGCCGCTACGCTGCGAGGCTGAGCAGGCGGCCCACGTCGAGATGCGCTTCCAGGTGTTCGGCAAGCTGGTCCAGCACCCGCTCCACCGCCTCATCGTGACGGTGCCCTGATGGTGCCGCGCCCCAGCGGCGCAGCCACGCGGCGCGTTGCCCGTCATCGGCAAACAGGCCGTGCACGTAGGTGCCGACCACGGACCCATCGGGCGAACAGGCCCCGTCCGCGCGCCCGTCCGCCAGGTGCAGCAAGGGCCGCCCGGCCGCTGGGCCGGTGGTGAGGCCCATGTGCATCTCGTAGCCGCGGAACGCCACGCCGTCACCGGACCGGCCCCCTGTTTCCGTCAGCCGCTTCTCGCCCGTCAGCACGGTGTCCACATCTAACAGCCCAAGCCCGGCGACCCGGCCCGCCGGCCCTTCGACCCCTTGCGGGTCGGCGACCGAGCGGCCCAGCATTTGGTAACCGCCGCACAGCCCGACGATCTGCCCGCCGCGCCGATGGTGCGCCAGAATATCGATGTCCCACCCCGTGGCGCGCAAATCAGCCAGGTCGGCCACTGTCGCCTTCGATCCCGGCAGGATCACCACGTTGCACACCGGCAGCGGCGTGCCGAGCGGCACCATGGCCAGATCCACGTCCGGCTCGGCCGCCAGCGGGTCCAGGTCGTCGAAGTTGGCGATGCGCGGCAGCACGGGGACGGCAATGCGCAGCCTGGCGCCGGGCCGGCGCTCGCCTTCCGCCCCCCCCAAGCCTCGGGCCAGGTCCGCCGCATCCTCCGCGGGCAGCCGGGACGCGCCCGCGAAGTGCGGCACGAGGCCGAGCGGCGTCCAGCCGGTCCGCACTGCTATGAACGCCATGCCGGCGTCGAACAATGAGAGGTCCCCGCGCATCCGGTTCACGATGAAGCCGCGCACCAGCCGCGCGTCCGCCGGGTCCAGCACCGCGTGGGTGCCGACCAGGCTGGCGATCACTCCGCCGCGGTCGATGTCGCCGACCACCACCACCGGGGTCGCCGTGGCCTGGGCGAAGCCCATGTTGGCGATGTCCCCGGCGCGCAGGTTCACCTCCGACGCGCTGCCGGCGCCCTCCACCAGGATCAGCTCGGCCTCCGCTGCGAGGCGGTTGAAGCTGTCGAGCACGAAAGGCATCAGGCCGGGCTTCATCGCCTGGTACTCGCGTGCGCGGGCCGTGGCGTGGACCCGGCCCTGCACGATCACCTGCGACCCGGTCTCGCTTTGCGGTTTCAGCAGCACGGGGTTCATGTGGACGGAGGGGGCCACGCCCGCCGCCCGGGCCTGCAACGCCTGCGCCCGACCGATCTCCCCGCCGCCGGGCGTGACGGCGGCGTTGTTCGACATGTTCTGCGGCTTGAACGGGCGCACCGCGATGCCGCGCCGCAGGCAGGCCCGCGCCAGCCCGGCCACCAGCAGCGACTTGCCGACGCTCGACCCGGTGCCTTGCAGCATGAGGGCGCGTGCGGTCAGAACTCGATGCCCTCCTGCGCCTTAACGCCCGCCGCGAAGTGGTGTTTCACCAACGTCATCTCGGTCACGAGGTCGGCGGCCTCGATCAGGGCCGGGCGGGCGTTGCGCCCGGTGACGACCACGTGCAGTCCCGCCGGGCGGGCCGCCAGCGCCGCCAGCACCTCCGATTCGGCGAGGTACTCGTAGCGCAAGGCGATGTTCAGCTCGTCCAGCACCAGCAGCGACAGGCCGGGCTGCCGCATCAGCGCCATGGCTTGGTCCCAGGCACGGCGGCAGGCGGCGATGTCGCGGCCGCGGTCCTGGGTTTCCCAGGTGAAGCCCTCGCCCATGGTGTGCCATTCCACCAGATCATCGAAGCGCGCCAGGGCCTCGCGTTCCCCGGTGCTCCAGGCGCCCTTGATGAACTGCACCACCCCGGCCCGGCGTCCCCGCCCGACCATGCGCAGCAGCAGGCCGAAGGCGGCGGTGCTCTTGCCCTTGCCCGGGCCGGCGTGGACAATCCGCAGGCCCTTTTCCAGCGTCTTGCCGGCGACCTCCGCGTCCTGCACGGCTTTGCGGCGGGCCATCTTGGCCGCGTGGCGTTCCGCCTCACTCATCCGGGCCTCCCTTCACGAACAATGGCAGGCCTACCACGGTGAGCACCACCCGGTCCGCGCGCGCCGCGAGCCGTTGGTGCAGGCGTCCGGCGTGGTCGCGGAAGCGCCGGGCGAGCGCGTTGTCGGGCACGATGCCGAGGCCGACCTCGTTCGACACCAGCACCGTGGGCGCCGCCCGGCCCAACGCCGCGTCGAGCGCCGCCTCCGCAGCGGACAGGTCCGCGTCGGCCAGCAGGAGGTTGCTGAGCCAAAGCGTCAGGCAATCGACCAGCACCGGCGCGTTTCCGGCGTCCCGCAGCGCGTCCGGGAGCGCCAGCGGCGCTTCCACGGTGCGCCACCCCGCCGCACGCCGGGCGCGGTGCTCCGCGATGCGCGCCCGCATCTCGTCATCGAACGCCTGCGCCGTCGCAATATACAGCCAGGGCGGGGGCAGGCGGGTGATCAAAGCCTCGGCATAGCGGCTCTTGCCCGACCGTGCGCCGCCCAGCACGAGGGTCAAGTGGGAGGCCAATGGGAAGCGGTGTGGCAGTTTGAACTTCCGCAACTGGTGAGAAGCGGTCCTAATCAGTGTGGGTAGATGCTTGGTAGTCTCGGCTTCGTGTGGCTCAGATTACTGACTAGGACCGGCGCTCATCGGACGAGCTTGCCATGCGTCGAAAACCGTTTTGGCCTCGTCCGCCAATTGCTGTACCATGGGCACGGCGCGACCTTCTGCTGGCTGAGAAATTTCCCTGTAAAGGCGTGTATCGTCGAAGCCCACCAGTGCGGCAGTGGCGCAACTGTTTCCGTAATAGACCTTCGCTATGCGTGACCAGTAGATAGCGCCGAGGCACATCGGGCAGGGTTCGGAACTGGAGTAGATCACGCAACCCTCCAACGACCGACTGTCAACTGCCTCACATGCCCGGCGGATCGCAACGATTTCAGCGTGGGCCGTCGGGTCTTTTGTAATAAATGAGTTGTTATGGCCTTCCGCGATAATATGGCCGTCGCGGATAATGACAGCACCAAACGGAGGGCCGGCGCCCTCATCCATCGCGATCCGCGACAGGTTAATAGCTCGCCGCATGAAGGCGGCGTCGGTTTCAGATCCCGGCATGATACCCACCCGCGTGCCTGTTTCCCGAACAGCTTATGGCACAGCAAGGCTTACTCAGCCATGCTGCCGAGAAGCATCCCCATCAAACGGAAAGCTGCTTGCGAAACTGCCTGCCCGCCCGGAGATTCTTCTGGATGCCGTAGATACTGATCAACGACCAGAAAATCTCGATCGCGGCCGATGGCAGGTTTGGGTGGTAAAACAAGGAGACAATGACCAAAACTGATCCGAGCAGGTTCATCGCCGGAAACCGCCAATCCTCAGATCGAAGCCGACCTTTCTGGTTCAAGAAATATCCGAGGACGATTAAGGCCGCGCCGAGATAGCCCAAAACGCTCGGCGCCGTATCGAGATACCCTGCCATGCCCATCCGTGCCCTCGTCGCGCAATAGAAGCCAATCTGCCTTGGCCGTCAGAGGCTCCTGCCGCCACGCGCAAAGTCTGTCCGGGGCCGGAACCCGAAACCCGAACACCACCCAACAAAGCACCCGATTGACACGGCAAGCCTCCGGACATACTGCACCCGTGATGGTCCCGCCACCCGGCGTTTCCGGAGGGCGGGTTAATAGGGAACGCGGTGCGATGCCGCGGCTG
>CAXSEX010000047.1:0-3610 GCA_964236415.1 uncultured Acetobacteraceae bacterium
ATCACGCCCGCACCCTCAGCGCAACCACCTCGCCCGGGAATCTGCCCCGGTTACTGATCGAGACGACGCGGGCGGCACTCCCGGCGTTGCGCCGGACCGGAGGCGGCCGGATCGTCAACACGTCCTCGACCGCCGGCATCGCCGGGCGGGCAGGGACAGGGTACTACTGCGCGAGCAAGTTCGCGGTGGAAGGCCTGTCCGAGGCGCTGGCGCAGGAGGTGGCGCCATTCGGCATCGCCGTGGTCATCGTCGAGCCGGGTCCGTTCCGGACCGATTTCCTCGGCCGCTCCCTCAACGCCGCGAAGACCGAGCTGCCCGCCTATGCCGCGACCGCGGGCGCCATGCGGACCTACCGCGAAAGCAACGACGGCCAGCAGGACGGCGACCCGAGGAAGGCGGTCGCGGTCATCCTCAAGGCCGTGGACGCGGCTGAGCCTCCGCTCCACCTGCCCCTCGGCGAACGGGCCTTCGCCGTCGCGCGGAGCAAGCTCGCGGCGTTCGGGAGGGACATTAGCGCCTGGGAGACCGACGCGGCCGCGACGGCTTTCCAGCGAGAACGGACGGCTTCCTGTTCACCCCGCCAATGAGGGCCGGAACCATGACAACCATGTATGTGGCCTACGCCGGCGACGCCAGAACGCGCTTCGACCGCGACTATTACGTCCGCACCCACCTGCCGCTGGTGATGGAGGCCTGGAGGCCGCACGGCCTGGACAGCGCCGCGGCATTCTTCCCGTCCGGTGACGGCGCGGGCACGATCGCGGTCTGCATCTGCGAGTTCCGGGACGAAACGGCACTCAGCGCCGCATTCGGCTCGCCGCTCACCGGGCGCGTGATGGCCGACGTCAAGCAGTTCACCGACGCGGAACCGCTGCGCACCCGCGCCATGCCGTTCTGAGCCGATTGAACCACCCAAGGAGCACCCCGGGCATGGACCAGCAGCACCAAAGCGTGGGATCGCGCCAGCCCTGGGCGGACACCCCGGCAAGGACCACGCGCCGCGGGCATTTCTGGGTGCCTGGCGAGCGCGTCGCCATCAATGGCAAGACGTTCCAGCACGGCCCCATGTTCGTGGAGTGGGAAGCGCCGGAACAGGTGACGCAGCCCTATCCCATCGTGCTCGTGCACGGCGGCACCCTGCAGGGCACTGAATGGCTCGACACGCCAGATGGCCGCCCCGGCTGGGCGCAGCGCCTGGTCGAGGCGGGATACGCGGTGCTCATGGTCGACCGCCCGTGCCATGGCCGCTCGCCCTACCATCCGGACGTGGTCGGCCCTGTCAGCCCGCCCTTTTCCTACGAGCGCGCGCGGGAGGTGTATTTCCCGGTCGGCGGAGGCGAGACGCAGTGGCCGTTCGACCCGGCCGACGATGCCGCGTTCGACGCGTTTGTCGCGCCCTATGGTCCGCTGCCAGCCGATTTCAGGCTGTCGCAAGAGATGGACGCGGACCGGCTCGGCCACCTGCTCGACCGGATCGGGCCTGCAATCGTGGTGACGCACTCGGCGTCCGACCCCGGTGGCTGGCTCGTGGCCGACCGTCGCCCGGGCCTTGTCAAGGCGATCGTCAGCATCGAGCCGATGGGCCCGCCTTTCGGACACACGCCGGGCTTCGGTCCGCTGGAATGGGGCCTGACGGCGGCCCCCGTCGCCTACGATCCGCCTCGGGCCACTCCCGCCGAGGTCCGCGCCGCCGACCCGGCATCGCTTCGTGTGCCCGCATGGGCCGGGCTGCCGGTGGCAGTGGTCACGGGCGAAACCTCGCTGTTCGTGAAGCTGGCGCCCGCCGTCGTGGCCTTCCTCGTCACCGGGGGCGCGGCAGCCGAGCAGCTTCACCTGCCCGACCACGGCATACGCGGCAACGGCCACGGCCTGATCTACGAGCGGAACTCCGACGAGGCGCTGCAACCGGTCCTGCAATGGCTGCGCGCGCATGTTGGCGAGCGATCGGTCGAGCCGGCATGAGCCGAGGGTAACGGCACGCCATGTCAAAGGACCAATGCCAATGACCACCCAGAGCCACGCCGACACGGCGCCGTTGAACTGGGTGAGAACCGTCCTCCCGGCGCGCCGACGGTCGTCCTGATCCACCCGGTTGGCCTCGACTTGACCTACTGGGGTGCGCAAATCGAGGCCTTGCAGCCAGCTTACGACGTGATTGCGTTCGACCTGCCCGGACATGGCGCCTCGCCCGGAAAGCCGGAGGACTGGACTTTCGACCATGCGGCGTCCACCGTGGCCAGCCTCATCGAAGGCCTGGGATGTGGTCCGGTGCATGTTGTCGGCCTGTCGGTCGGCGGGATGGTAGCCCAAACGTTGACATTAGCGCATCCGGCGCTCGTCTACTCCCTGGTGCTCATTGGAACCGCGGCGACGTTTTCCGGGTCTGCCCGGGCAGCCATGCGGGCGCGTGCCGAGTTGGTTCTGAAGGGCGGGATGGCCGCGGTGCTGCCGTCCACGCTTGAGCGCTGGTTCACGGCGGCAACGAAGGCCCGGCGGCCGGACCTCATCGATCGCGTGACGAAAACGCTGCTGGGCGATGATCCCACGGTGCACGCGGCCATGTGGACCATGATTGCCGGCTTTGACGTGCTGGAGCGGCTCGGCAAGATCCAGTGCCCGACGCTCATCCTCGCCGGCGAGAGCGACCTCAGCACGCCTCCCGAAGCGGCGGCGGCGCTGGCCGCAGGCATAAGCGGCGCGAAGCTCATTGTCCTGGCAGATGCGTCGCATATGGCTCCCCTCGAAGTGCCTGAAGCGATCAACGCAGAAATCCTTGCGTTTCTGAAGGTCGCGTCGCGGGCCTGACGATTTCGCGGCTTCCGGACGGCGCGGGCAGGCTGCGGAACCGATCGGAGGCTGCCTCCAGTCGGCCCATGATCCAGGGCGAAACCAGCTTCGCCAGCATCCGCCATACCTTGACTGTTCGATCAGTCAGGTAATATGCCTTCTGCAAGGGCTTGTTTGGTGTTCGTTCGCTGTCGTCCGTGGACTCGTTCCGGACGCGCTTGCCCGGGCGGAGCCGGCGTTGTCAGTCGGCTTTCAACCGCGCCATACCCTCCAGCGCCAGGCCATAGGCAAGAAGGCCGTGCATGCGCGCCTTCAAGTCTTCCGTCATGACAATGCGGGTATAGCGGCGCACCAGCCTCGGTTGCAGCAGAAGTTGGCGCGCCAGCTGCCGAGCGCGGTCGAGCAGCTTGACCGCCGGCAGGACTTCGTTGATCAGGCCGATCGTTTTCGCCCCCTCGGCCGAGACCTTCTGTCCCGTCAGCAGGAAGTAGCGGCCGCGATTGGCACCCACGAGCAGCGGCATGACGATGTGCATCCCGTCGCCCGGCACCATGCCGCCGGGGAAGTGCGCCGTGTCCTGGAAGTAGGTGGTGTCGGAAGCGAGCACGATGTCGGAGACGAGCGGGATTTCCGCATGGCGCACGGCCGGGCCGTTGATGGCCGTGATGACGGGAACCTCGATCGCCAGGAGGTGGGGCAGCAGCTGCTTGCTTTCCCAGAAGATGGGATCGTAGGTTTCGGGCGTCGTGATGTTGCGGTTGGGATGCTGGCCGGGCTTGATGGTCGGGCCGCAGAACTCGTCGCCGGTTCCGGTCATAATCAC
>CAXSEX010000047.1:3620-12284 GCA_964236415.1 uncultured Acetobacteraceae bacterium
GCCCCCCGCCCGGGACGGTCGCGCCCCCCGGCTCGTCGTTGCCCCGGTCGCGCCCCACGTCGAGAAAGGCGCTCTCGAACTCGTTGTGCGCCAGCAGGCTCCACCGGAGCGGTCCGCCGTCGGAGTGGAACTGCATCTCCAGGATGCCGTCCTGGCGAGACATGCTGATCGTGCTGTACTTGTCCTTGTAGCTGTCGAACGTCGACGCCACCCGGTCGATGTGGGTCATGCTGTTCATGGGGCAGGTCCTGGCTGTTCTGCGGGTTCGTCGAGGATGGCGACTGCCCGGGTCCATTCTGCCGAGGCGGCGTGGATCTTCACGGGAAGGCAGGCGATGCGGAAACCGTATGAGGGAAGCTGGTCGAGGTGGCGAAGCTTCTCGATCTGGCAGCATTCGACGTCCCGGCCGGCCTTTGCCCTTCCCAGATGATCGATGCGTCCCGGTCCCGCGCGTAGCGTTCGGCGACATACTTGAACGGCGCATCCCAGCTCCAGGCATCCGTGCCGACGACCCGGACGCCCTGGGCGGCGAGACACAGCGTCGCGTCCCTGCCCATGCCGCAGCCGCTCTGAGGGTAGGCGGCCGCGCCGAAGCAGGCGCCGGCAGACGTGTTCACCACGACGGTGTCGAATGGCCGGAGCGCATGGCCGATCCGGTCCAGCTCCCGCTCGACGCCCTCGGGCTGAACGATGTAGCCGTCCGGAAGGCTTCGGAAGTCGAGCTTCACGCCGGGCCGGAAGAACCAGTCCAGCGGCATCTGGTCGATGGTGCGGCTCCTCGTGCCGTCGGCCATGGGCGAGGCGCAGCGCCATGGCGCATCGATGTGCGTCCCGTTGTGGGTGGAAAGGCGCACGTTCTCAAGCGCGAACGCCTCGCCACCGATCAGATCGCTGCCGCGCAGGCCATCGTAGCGCCCTTGGAGCATCGGCACGGTACCAGCGTAGCCGACGTTGAAGTCGTACCCCGCGGGGTCGGACGGAACGCCGTTCCCGATCGCCATCGAGATGTCGATGAAACGCTGCATCGGTTCCTCCCAAGGACAGGAAACCATTTAGCTTGGCTGATCGATCAATCAATATAACCTCGGCTGCTTATTCCTGGCGCAAGCTCATTGGAGCATCGGGCACGCTGCGGCTAGTATCTGGTTATCCTGGGGTACATCGGATCATGAGACAATCGAGCAAGGCGGCAAGCGCCGAAGTCCTGGCCGGACGCTCAGTCAAGCCCAAGGCGAGCAGCGCCACACCGGAGGCCATCCTTGATGCCGCGGAGCGAGCCTTTGGCCTGCACGGCTTCGACGGCGCCAGCATGCGGGTGATCGCGGAACTTGCGGACGTGGCGCAAGCGCTCCTCCACTACCATTTCAAGAACAAGGAGGCATTGTACGAAGCCGTTTTCGACCGGCGTGCGGCGGTGATCCGAGGAGCACGCCAGCAGCAGTTGGACAAGGTTCTCTCCGCTGGAAACCGCGCGACCCTTGAGGATGCGCTTGGCATCCTGTTCATGCCGTTGGAGGATCTGCTGGGCGTCCGCCGCGGCGATCTGCGATATTACGTGCAGATGCTGGCGCAAGTGACAACCGCCTCGGACGACCGGTCCACCGGAATCATGAGGCGCTTCTATGATCCGTCTGCCGAGCAGTTCATCAGCGCTTTCCAGAAGGTTCTGCCAGGGTTGACGCGCGAGCGTGCGGTCTGGGCCTACCTGTTCGCGATCGGCGCGCGCATGCAGGCGCATGCGCCGAGTTCGCGTGCCGGCCGGCTTGGGGTGACTCGCAGCTCTCGCTGGCCCTACACGCTGCTGGTTCCATTCGCGGCGGCCGGCATCCGCGCCATGCGCGAGGAGGGAGAGTCGAGCCTCGAACGGCTTTGAGCAGGCTGCATTCCGAGTTATCAGCGCCTGTGAAGGCGGTGTCCATGCCCCATCGCGCAGCGGGTATTGGCCCGCGCGGGTGCTGCGCACAGTGCCTGGCCTGCCGGCTGCCGCAGCGTGGAGCGCCCGGCACTCGGGGTTGCGCAGCACCGCCTTGGCGGAGACCGCCCCCTCGGGCAGGTCGCGCGACACCCATTCGGTGGCGGCCAACGTCACCCGGCCGCCTTGGGTCGCCAATGCCGTAACTGCCGCCCGGACCGCGGCGACGCTGCGCGTGCAGCGGGCGTCGCAGAGGGGGCGCAGCGCGGCCGGCGGTTCCCGCTCGGCGCCTGAGCCAGCCTCACCTGCCCTGGCCCTCATCGGCGCTTCGCCCGCTTGCCCGAATGCCGGTCGGCCTTGGTGCAGTGCACCTCCGCCGTTTGCACCCCGTTGCGCTCGGCGGCCTCGATCAGCGCCATCTCGGCCAGCATGTCCTCGCAACCCGCGATGACCTCCCGTGCCTTGCGCTCCTCCACCTGCGCCCGCGCTTCGCCGGGTCCGGCGCGTTGCCAGCGCAGCCGAGGCAGGCGAACTTGGCCGGGCACGTGTTCGCAACCGTGCAGGTGCCGCCTGCCACTGGCACCGGCGCGCCCACGCCACCCTGCGCACCATCCATCTGGCGGCGGATCGCGGCGGGCGTCCGGAGATAGGTGCGCGCGAGATCGATCCGGTCGAGGAAAATGCGCTCCTGCACCCCGGCCAACTGCGCCGGGGTGGGCTGGGCGTAGAAGCGCGTCACGTCCACGTCGCGCTGCTTCATCAACAGGGCGATCACGTCCAGCTGCCGCATCTCGGTGGCGAAGCCGTGACGGAGCAGGTGCGCGCTCAGCCGCACGGTCTCGCCCCGTGCCGTCGAGACCTCGATCCCGTGCAGCAGGATGCGCAGGCAGGCGTTCAGATCGTTCTGGTCGAAGTGTCGGCCGCGGACCTGGAATAGGTTGGGACGCTGGCCCGCACTTCGTGCGCAACTGGAAGGTCGGCGGCACCGCCACGGCTCCGCCGCCGCGCTCGCGCAGGAAGGTGAACCAGGCACGCAGGGCCTTGAGGCAGCGGCCGTCGATGTAGAACGGCTCTTCCGCCGTGCGGCCCTTGGGCTTGGCCCGGAACGCGATCACCTCCTTGCAGCCCGGCAGCTCCGCCCGCGTCAGGTGCTCGGGCGTCAGGCGGATCTGCATGACCTCGCCGACGCACGCCCCTGCCTTGGTCGTGATTTGCAACGCAGCTTGGCCGATCAGGCCAGTCGCCAGCAGCGTGCCCATGGGCAGGAACAACAGGCCGAGGTCGGCGGACAGGCGCTTCAGCCAAGTGCCGGTGGACACGGGCCAGTCCGGCCGGGCCGGGGGACACAGCGCCCCCTTGGCGCAGCCGTGGGCGGCAACGAACGCCGGATCCGGGCCGTAGGTCAGCCCGCCGGCCCGGGCGCGGTCGGCAAACCAGAACTCGGCCGGCTCCACGGTTTCGGCGGCGGTGGCGCCCTCATAGGACAGGAACAGCACTTCCGGCTGGCATCCGGCCTCGGCCGTGCTCGCGTTGGAACGCCGCCGCCGCGGCACGTGCCGCCGTCTCCAGTGCCCGGCGTGCACCGTATGCCTCCATTGGGCTGGCGTATGGGTAAAGGCCATGCAGGCGCAGCACCGTGCGGATGCGCGTGTATGCCGCCACCATAAGGGTTTCCTGTCTTCGCCCGATTGCACTCCGCCGTCGGCGCTGGGCGGGGCACCGTTTAGGGAGCGTAGGTCAGGGACGCATGGAGAAACCCTGACAAAACAATGCCGTTCTGCGGACCGCCCGTGCTCTGGAGTAGTGTGCCAAGTCCGCAAATACCTTGTTCGATACGGAAAGCAGAGTAACCGAAAATTGTAAATGCAGAAGCGGCACAACCGGCTTTGCCCGCCGTGGAACTTCACGCACTGTAACACAGGTGCCGCATTCCTGTGCGAACGGCCCGGCTCGGTACGAGGAGGCACCGCGCGATTGCACGCATGCCGATTGAAAGGGCAAACCATGGCGGACCAGGGCCTGATGACACGGAAATCCGTGGACGACATCGTGAAAAGCGGCGAGGCCGACGGCCACAAGCTGTCCAAGACGCTCGGCCCGTTCAGCATCACCGCCATGGGCATCGGCGCCATCATCGGCGCGGGCATTTTCGTGCTCACCGGCACGGCGGCGGCGAGGTATGCCGGGCCGAGCATCATGCTGTCCTTCGTGCTGGGCGGCGTCGTCTGCGGCTTCGTCGGGCTGTGCTACGCGGAGCTTGCCGCCATGCTGCCGGTGAGCGGCAGCAGCTACACGTACACCTACGCCACGCTGGGCGAGATCTTCGCCTGGATCATCGGCTGGGACCTGATCCTGGAATACGCCATGGGGGCGGCGACCGTCGCAGTCGGCTGGTCCGGCTACGTTTCCAGCATCCTGCGCGACGTCGGCATCACGGTCCCGCCAACCTTCGCCGCGGCGCCGGGCACGGCGGTGACGCTGGCAGACGGCAGCACCGCGACCGCCATCGTCAACCTGCCGGCGGCGCTGATCATCGCCGCCATCACCGCGCTCCTCATCATGGGCACCAAGGAGTCGGCGCGGCTCAACAACATCATGGTCGCGGTGAAGCTGACCGTCGTGGTGGCGTTCATCGCCCTGGGCGCGTTCTTCGTGAACCCGGCGAATTGGCATCCCTTCATCCCCGCAAGCACCGGCGAGTTCGGGCATTACGGGCTGAGCGGCATCCTGCGCGGCTCCGCCGTCGTGTTCTTCGCCTTCATCGGCTTCGACGCGGTGTCCTGCGCGGCGCAGGAGGCGCAGGCGCCGCAGCGCGACATGCCCATCGGCATCCTGGGGTCGCTCGTGATCTGCACCGTGCTCTACATCGCGGTGGCCGCGGTGCTGACCGGCCTGGTCCCGTACGACCAGCTCAACGTGTCCGACCCGATCGCTAAGGGCGTGGACGTGATCGGCCTTACCTGGTTCTCCATCCTCATCAAGATCGGCGCGCTCAGCGGGCTAACCACCGTGATCCTGGTGCTGCTCTACGGCCAAAGCCGGATTTTCCTCACCATGTCGCAGGACGGGCTGCTGCCCCGCTTGTTCGCCCACCTGCACCCGACGCTCAACACCCCGTACCGCAGCCAGATCCTGATCGGCGTGATCGTGGCCGCCGTCGCCGCCCTCGTCCCGATCGACGTGCTGGGCGAGATGGTCAGCATCGGCACGCTGTTCGCCTTTATCCTGGTGTGCGGCGCGGTGATCTACCTGCGGCGCAGCGCCGCCCGCACCTACCGGCCGTTCCGCGTGCCCGGCGTGCCGGTGGTGCCGATTAGCGGCATCCTGTTCTGCCTGCTGCTGATGAGCGGGCTGCCGCTGTTCACCTGGCTGCGCCTGGTCATCTGGATGGCCGCCGGCTTGGCGCTGTATTTCGCATATGGCCACCGCCACTCGGTGCTGCGGCATCCGGAGAAGGTGCGGGAGCCGCTGGCCTGACGATCCCCGCGGCGCCCGTCCTGACGCACGCGACGGGCGCCAGCAGCCGCTTGCCTGGGCCGTTTCAACGCTGCGGGACGCAAGGCGGCGTTGATCTAAATACTAAGAAGGAAACATGGTCGTCAGCATAGTTTAACACCCGCATCGGACCAATTGGTGTACGCCCCGCTCGCGATCACAAACAGTCATCGCAGGACGAGGAGACCACCAATGCCAACCATTCAGAGCACGAATATCTTCGCGACGGCCCCCGATGGTGCAAAATCCCCTGACTCCATTACCTCAGGGAACGGTTCGATCTGGGTCGAGTATGGCGACAGCGCCAAGAGCGACGGCTCAGCCGGCAGCAGCACCATCGTGCAATATGACCTGCTCGGCAACACGCAGAACACCTATACCCTGCCCGGCCTCGCCGACGGCCTGAAAGTCGATCCCGCGACCGGCGACGTGTGGGCGCTGCAAAACCAGGACGGCAACTCCACCGTCACCCTGATCGACCCCGCGACCAACCAGGTCAGCGTGCCGCTGAGCTACGCTTCGCCCTACATCTATGGGGCAGACTCCACCCGCGGCTACGACGACGTCGCCTTTGTCGGCCAGACGGTGTTCCTGAGCTACACCAATCCCGAGAACCCCGGCGACCCCGTCATCCAGCAGCTCACCAACGGAACCGCGCCGTTCGGCGCGTTGCAGACCACCGACGTGCTGCGCTTCGGCGACACGGGCACCAACCTTGTGACGGGAGAGACCAACCAGCCGCTTCCGCTCACCGACCCGGACTCGCTGAAGTCGCTGCCCGACGGCTCGCTGATCCTCACGGGGGAAGCGGACAGGGCGTTCACCATCGTCAGCAATCCCGGCACCACGCAGCAGAGCGCAAGCTTTGTCGCCCTGCCCGCCGCGTCAAGCGAGCCGGACGACGCGATCATGCCGACCGCGGCCTCCGGCACGTTCTATGTGTCCAACCAAAATGACAACAACATCCTGGCGGTCAAGGTTGACGGGCTGAACACCCATGACCTGTATGCCTCGGCCGGCAGCGCCGTGGACCAGATCGACCCGGCAACCGGCACGGTGACGCCGATCATCACCGGGCTGAACGCCGCGCACGGGCTGCTGTTCATGCCTGCGGCGACGCCGGGCGCCCCTGATCTGGCGGCCCTGTTCCAGACTCTTTCGCAGGATCTCGCCCAGGCGTTCGCCAATCTTGGCGTGTCCACGGGCGGAGCCAGGGCCGGAGCCACAGGGACGGTCCCGGGTGCGCCCACGCCATCGGCCGCATCCATCATCAGCCTGCTGCGCGGCGACGCTTCCGGCGTGCTTGCCGGGTTGCTGCCCGTCGCCAAGGGCTGACCGCCGCCTTCAAGGGTTGCGGCTTGCGGGCGCCTCATGCCCGCAGGCCGTGGCGGGGTCAGCCCAGTTCCGACGCCCCCGGCACAGTGGGCAGGCCGGGTCCGGCGATGCCCTTGGCTGCCAGCACGGCGCGCAGCACCGCCGACGCCGTGACCCGGGCCGCCAGCACGCCCAGCGTCAGCATGTTGCCCGGCAGCCCGCTTTGCCCCGTGGCAAGGGCGAACAGGGTGTCGCCGTCCCACATGGTGTGCGACGGCTCGATGGTGCGGGCCAGGCCGTCATGCGCCTGCTGCGCGAGCTTGCGGGCCTGCGCCTTGGTCAGCACGGCGTCGGTCGCCACCACCCCGATGGTCGTCGCCATACCGGCCTGCAAGGCGGGCGGCAGCTCGCCGCGCAGGATGGCCGAAACGGCGCCGGGTCCGCGCCGCCCATCCTCCGCGCGGGTGCCGGCGACGAGGGCGCCGGAAGCCGGGTCGATCACGTCGCCCACCGCGTTGACTGCGACGATGGCTCCAACCGTCACACGGCCGATCCGGGCCGACGCCGTGCCGATGCCGCCCTTGGTGGCGCGTTCCATGCCGAACAGCTTGCCCACCGTGGCGCCGGCCCCGGCGCCGATTGACCCTTCCGCGGGCGCATCGGCGCTTGCGGCCCCGCAGGCGGCATAGCCCGCCGCCGCGTCCGGGCGGATGCGGGGGTCGCCGACGCCCAGGTCGAACAGGACCGCAGCCGGCACGATGGGCACCAGAGCCGGGCCGGCCGGGAAGCCGAACTTGTGCTCCTCCAGCCAGCGCATGACGCCCGTGGCGGCGTCGAGGCCGAAGGCGCTGCCGCCGGTGAGCAGGACGGCGTGAACGCGCTCCACGAGGTTGCTGGGATCGAGCAGGTCCGTTTCCCGCGTGCCGGGCGCCGCACCTCGCACGTCCACGCCGCCGACCGCGCCCGCCTCCGTCAGGACGACGGTGCATCCGGTGGGGCGCCTCCCGTCGGTGAAGTGGCCGACCCGCACGCCCGGCACGTCGGTGATCGCGCCACCCAAGGGTTGCGGCCGCGCCGTGCCGCCGCCTTGGGCACCGGCGGAAAGGGGCAGCGCCGCGGCGCCGATGCCGAGCGCAGCCGTCGAGGCGAGTTGGCGACGGTGCATGGAAGCTCCTGGCGAGGGTTGCCGCGGCCGGCACGATGCACGGGAACGTCGCCCGGCGCCAGGACGCGCGTTGAACCGAGGCCGTCCTTGCGCGTCTGTCACCCGGATGCTTGGCAGCAAGGAGGCACCACCGATGACCGCAGACGAGACCAGCAAGGGCAAGCTGCCCGGCAACCAGGGCCAGTTCGGCGAGGGCGACGCGACGGAAGCCTACAAGCCGCTGGAAAAGCACCCCGCGCCGGAGCAGGCGAAATCGCCGGACCAGCCGCCGGGTTCAGACGCCGAGGTCCAGCACCAGACCAACGCGGGGGAGCGTTCCTGATGCCCGGCTCGATCGACGACCTGGCGCGGCAGCACGGCGTGAGCGTGGATGCCGTGCGGGTGCTGCAGGACGCACTGCGCCGCGGCGGCGGCCGCCAGGCGCAGTTCAGCCACCCGGACCTGGGCGGCATGGGCCAATGGTCCGCCGGCGGCATGACGCAGGTGGGCGACATGTTCAACACGGCGTTGAAGGACAAGGTGAACGCGCTGTGCGGCGAGCTCGCGAAGTCCGCGGGAACCATGCCGCCCCGAAGCGACCCGCCGGCGGCGCAGCAGCAGGGAGGGGGGCAGCAGGGCGAGGAGCACCACGGCGAGAAGCGTTCGCCGCCGCGCGGCGACTGGTGGCCGCAGGACCTGGGCCGGCCCTCCGCCACCGGGTCGCAGAACGGCATGCGCTACGCCTGCTTCCCGGACGCCCGCCGCGCCTATGGCGAGGATCGTTTTCAGGGCTTCGGCT
>CAXSEX010000047.1:12294-16025 GCA_964236415.1 uncultured Acetobacteraceae bacterium
CCGCGGGATGGGCGAGTACTACGCGCGCGCGTACCGCCGCGTCGTGGTGGAGCAAGCCGGGCGCGTCACGATCTATGACAGCGGCGAGCACCGCATCAACGGCGTGTCGCAATCGCAGAGCGGCGGGCAGGAACTGAGCTTCAGCAGCCAGAACGGCACCGTCCGCGCGTCCGAGCTGCCCGTGGCAAGCTGAACGCCTGCCACCTCCACGCCCAGCAGGCTGGCGTCGGGCTTGTGCCGACCCTTTGCCGTCACCGCTCCTGCTGCCATGCGGCAGCCTTGGCATCCCACCGCACGCGCAGGCCCGTGTTGGCGGCGAGGCTGCTGCCGTTCGGCCAGCCATTCACCGCCGGCCTGAACGCGAGTGCCCGAACCGGGCCGGCATGATTGACGAACTGGATAGCCTGCCCGTCGGCGGTTGCGGCGGGCAGCGTCACCGTTTGGCTGGCGACCGCACTGGCCTGCACGAAACGCACCAAGCCGGCATCGGCCGGCACCGTGTAGGCCGCGCCCGTCAGGACCTGCCGGCTTCCGACCCCGCGGTCGTCAGCCAAGGCCCCGGTCGCCGGCAGCGCAGCCTCCTCGGCTTGCCCATTGTGGCTGCCGCCGCTGTTGTCGGCGTAGCGGGCGGTGCCGTATCGGGCGATCATGTTGCCGGAAATCTCGTTGTGGTCCGCCAGCGGGGTGCCGGCAGCCAGGTCGCGGACCCGTTGCCATGTCACGCCGCCATCGCTGGCCGTGTCCAGCCCATCCGGCACCGTGGACGCGGTGGTGCCGGACACGGCGGCCTTGAGCAGGTGGCGGTCTGAGTAGCGGAAGGTGCCGACCTTGACGGCCTGCCTGGCCGCCCATGCGCTGTAAAGGGGCTTGCCGAGCCAAATGCCGTAGAGCTGCGTCGGGGATGCCTGGTCGTCATCGACGGTGTTGTTGCTCACGACGTTGTATTGCGCCACGCCCCCGAACCCGCTCTGGATGGCGATGCCGGCGCACCAGCCGCTGTTGACGGCATGGCCCTTGGCATTGTCGCGCGCGCTGTTGCCGACGACGACGTTGCGGTCGCCAAACACCTCGATCCCGTTGCCCCGGCAGCCCTTCGCCACGTTGCCCAGAACGATGTTCTTGTATCCGCTGATGCTGATGCAGTTGTCGCCCGTCCCCTCCGCATGGTTGCCGATGATGCGGTTTTCGTAGCTGTCTTCCGTCACGCCGACCAGTTCGATCCCGTTCGCCGTGGTTTCGTTGCCCTGGATCAAGTTGCGGTGGGAGCCGTCCTTCAGGATGACGCCGAAGCCGACCTCGTTCTGGAAGCGCCCATCCACGACCTTGCTGTCTTGGACGCCGCTGAACAGGACACCATGCAGCAAGCTTCCAACGACGACGGGGCGCGAGATCGTGACGCCGGTGCTGCCGGTGACGTGGATCTCGCCGGTGGGATTGGCCAGCTCCACGTCCTCGATCAGGATGCCGCCCGTGGCGCCGGTTATGGTGATCGGCATCGCGATGGCAGGATGGGCGCCGCTTCGGCTATCGAGCCGTAGCCCGGCCATGGCGACGTTGCCGACATGGGAAACCGAGAACAGGGCGCCCGTGCTGCCCAGGGCGGACAGCGTGGGACGGCCAAGGCCGGTGATGCGGACCCCGGCCGGAACGGGAACCACGGACGAAAAGCCGTAGCAGGCGCCCGCTGCCGGAAACACGACCTCGCTTTGCCCACCCGAAGCCACGGATGCGGCGGCAGCCCGAGCCAGCAGTGCGGCGAGTGCCGCGCTGTTGCTGGTCTTGCAATCGGCGACGAGGCCGTGGTCCAGCACGTTGAAGCGGTCCGCCGCCCGCGGGGCGGCGCTCCCCTCCAAGGCGGCCCCAGGAACGGCGCCAGAAGCCGCCGTGGGATCGTAAGCGGCGCACAGGGCGGATTTGCCCAGCAGCGCCGCCAGCAACGCCATCACCTTGGACCGGGACACAAAGACTTGCCGCCGCATGAGCTTGAGGCCCCCTCCCATGAACAGCGCCGATTGCCCGAGGTGCTGCGGCCCGACCCAAACGGCGTGGTCCCGGCGCGTGGAGACGGGTGCTTCGCCGTCAGCTCGCTTTGCGCTATGCTTCTAAACGGCGCCGGGATATCGTTTCTTGATGGTTATATCATCCACGGTCCGGGGTCCGCCATGCGTATCTGCGCCCTCACCAATGTTTATAACGAGCGCATCAACCTGCCGATCTGGCTGCGCCACTACGGCCGCCAGGTCGGGCCGGAGAACCTTGTCGTCCTTGACCATGGAAGCGATGACGGCTCAACCGACAACGTCGGGGCCGCCAGCGTGGTCCGGCTGCCGCGCACGCCGTTCGATGATCCGAAAAGGGCCGGCCTGGCGTCCGATTTCGCCACGGGACTGCTGCGCTTCCACGACGCGGTGATCTACAGCGATTGCGACGAGCTGCTGGTTGCCGACCCGGCGGACTACCGGGACCTCACGGATTTTGCAGCCAGGATGACGGCGCCCGCGGCGACGGCCATCGGGCTGAACGTGAAGCAGAACCTGTTGGAAGAGGACGCTTTGGATGGGTGCCGGGGCGTGCTGGCGCAGCGCAGCCTCGTCCAGTTCGTCAGCCCGATGTGCAAGACCCTGCTGGTGATGCAGCCGCCCAGCTGGGGAGGGGGCTTCCACAGCTCGAACTTCAAGCCGGCCTTTGGCGGCCTTCTGCTCTTCCATCTGCGGGACGTGGACCTGGCGGCAAGCCTGCAGCGGCTGGCCGTCACGCGGCATGTTGAGTTCGCCAACCCGGAGCATGGCCAGCACCACCGGGTCACGGCGGAGGCGTATGTGAAGCGGTTCCTGCCGGTCGCCTCGGCACCCGTTGCGGAAGGGTGGGACTTTTCCGATGAAACACAGGCCTACCACGAGCGGGTGATCCACAGCCACACAAACCGCTGGTACATCTCCAAGCACTGGCACGGAACAATGCACTTCCGTATCCCGGAGCGGTTCCGCGCGGTGTTCTGAAGGGTTCTCAGGCTGGGCAAAGGCTGAACAGGCTACTCCTCCTTCATCGCGTGGCTGATGCCATCGGTGATCGGGCTGATGAGGAAGTCGAGCACGGAGCGCGCGCCGTTCACGACCAGGACATCCGCCGGCATGCCCGGCAGCAGCACGACGCCGGGCTTGTTGCGCAGGGCGTCGGCGTCGATCTCCGCCCGCACCAGGAACATCGGCGTGTTGTTCGCATCCATCTGGCGATCCGCGCCGACATAGGTGAGGCGGCCGGTGATCACCGGCACGCGGTGCGCCTTGTAGGCCGTGAGCCGCACGTTGACGCGCTGGCCGACCGCCAGGTGCTCCACCTCATGCGGCGCGACCGTGCCTTCCACCAGCAGCTTCTGGCTGTCCGGCACGAGGTCCATCACCGGCTGGCCCGCCACGATGCTGCTGCCCGGGGTGAAATACTTGAAGTCCGTCACCGTGCCGGCCTCCGGCGCCAGGACCTCGCGCTTCTGCAGCAGGTCGCGGGCGGCGGTCAGCCGCTGATTGGCATCCGCCTCCGCGGCCTGGGTTTCCGACCGCTCGCGGGAAATGTCGGCCCGGCGCGCTTCCATCGTGCTGACGATCCCCGACCGAAGCTGCGCGATGATCTCCAGCGCCTCGTTGTATTGACCGCCGAACTGGCCGATGTTGCCGTGCAGTTCCGCCTCGTTGCGCTGCAGCTCAAGCTGGCGCGGCTTGGTCGAAAGCCCCCGC
>CAXSEX010000048.1:0-15988 GCA_964236415.1 uncultured Acetobacteraceae bacterium
GGCCGGCCTGGACCTGCCCTATGCCTGCAAGGGCGGGATGTGCAGCACCTGCCGGGCGCGCGTCCTGGAGGGCACGGTCGAGATGACGCTGAACTTCTCCCTGGAGCCTTGGGAGATCGCAGGAGGCTACGTGCTGACCTGCCAGGCCCATCCGACGACGCCCCGCGTGGTGATCGACTACGACCAGGTGTGACGCGGGCGGCGCTTGGGGTGTCCGTGCGGCCGGATCGGTCCTGATGCCGTGGTTGCTCGGACCCGTGGCAAGGCCCGTCATCCTTGGGATAGCTTTGGGGCACGTTCGGGCGGCGGCGAGGTGCATGATGGGTGGACTGCTCACTGCAACCGAGACCGGACCAGCCCGCACGGCGGCGCCGGTGCTGCGTGGGAACGTGCCGCTGCTCGGCGTCCTGCCGGCGCTGGCCCGCGACCCGCTCGCGGTGTTCGAGCGGGCACGGCCGCTGGGCGATGTTGTCCGGCTCGCCGTGCCGGGCCGCCCCGTCTTCGTGCTCGCCGCCCCCGCGCACGTCCGCCGGGTGTTGCAGGAGAACCACGCGAACTACCGGCGCACCCCGGTTCCACGACCAGCTCAAGGCCGTGCTGGGCGAGGGCCTGCTGACCAGCGAGGACAGCCTGTGGCAACGGCAGCGCCGCCTGTTGCAGCCTGCTTTCCGCGCCGAGCGGACCCGCCGCTTCGTCGGGGCCATGGGCGCCGCGGCGGCCGGGAAGGCCGGCCACGACCTCCTCGGCATGCTGCTCGCCGCGCAGGGGGAAGGCGCCGGCCTTGACGCGCGGCAGGTCCGCGACGAGGCAATGACCATGCTCCTGGCCGGGCACGAAACCTCGGCGGCGACGTTGACCTGGATCTGGCATCTGCTCGCGTGCCGCCCGTCGGTCGCCGACGCGGTGCGCGACGAGGTGGTCCGGGTCTTCGGGAGGCATGCCCGGCCGGGCGCGGAGGGCCTCGGGCAGCTGGACCTGACGCGGGCGGTGATCGAGGAGGCCATGCGGCTCTATCCGCCGGCCGCGTGGTTCGGGCGCCTCGCGGCCGGTCCCGACCAGATCGCCGGCTACCATGTCCCCGCCGGCGCCATCGCCGTGCTGAGTCCCTGGCTCGTGCAGCGCGACCCGCGCTTCTGGCCGGACCCGGAACGCTTCGACCCGGCCCGCCTCGCGCCCGGGACGCGAGTGGCGCCCTACGCCTATTTTCCGTTCGGCGGCGGCCCGCGCACCTGCATCGGCAATCACTTCGCCATGACGGAGATGCTCGTCGCGCTGGCGGTGCTGGCGCCGCGGTTCCGGCTTCGCCACGCCAACGACGGCCCGGTGCGCCCGGAACTGCTGGTCACGCTGCGGCCGGCCGGCGGCTTGCCCATGCGGGCCGAGCCACGCACGGAGGCCCCATGACCGGGGCGGCTCCAACCGGGAGCTTGCCGTTTCCTTGGCGTGGCGTTCAGGACATCGCCCCCTGCCCAGCACTGCCCGACCGCTTCAAACCCGACGCCTTCCCCCTACCTGCACCGCATGGGACGCCAACACCACGCCGGGCGGCACGCCGAAGCGCACCACCCCGACGACGACCCCGCCCGCTGCGCCCTGTGCGGCCGGACCATCCCACCGCAGGCCCGGTCCTCCCTCCATCACCTGACCCCCAAGCTCAAGGGCGGCACGCATCGGGGCACCGTGCGGCTACACCAGATCTGCCATTCCGCCATCCACGCCCGCTACACGGAAGCCGAGATCGCCCAGCGCCTTGCCGACCCGGCGGCGCTGCGCGGCGACCCGGAACTCGCGCGCTTCGTCGCCTGGGTCCGCACCAAGCCCGACGATTTCCACGCGCCCACGCGCCGGGCGCAGGGGCGGAGCGCAAAATGGAAGTGACCGCCCCCGCCCTGCCGCCGCGCGCCCGGGGGCCATAGCCCAGCCCGGTCCGCGCGCCTATATCCCACCCCGCATGACCCCGTTCATCAAAGCCCACGGCGCCGGCAACGATTTCGTCATCATCGACGAGCGCACCCGCCGGCTCGACCTGTCGGCCGGCACCGTCCGCGCCCTGTCCGACCGCCGCACCGGCATCGGCTGCGACCAGTTCATCACCCTGCACCCGCCGCCGCCGGGCACCGACGCCGACCTGCTGATGCGCATCCGCAACCCCGACGGGTCGGAGGCCGGGGCCTGCGGCAACGCCACGCGCTGCGTCGCCGAACTGCTGTTCGAGGAGAACGGGCGGCCCTACCAGGTCATCCGCACCGCCGCGGGCGACCTGCCGGCCGAGCGCCTCCGTGACGGGCGGCAGCGGGTGGACATGGGGCCGGCCCGGCTCGATTGGGCCGAGGTGCCGTTGGCCCGCGCGGTGGACACGCTGCACCTGCCGCTGCCGGGCGACCCCGCCGCGTGCAGCATGGGCAACCCGCACGCCACCTTGTTCGTGCCCGACCTCTCGGCGGTTCCCATCGCGACGCTCGGCCCGGCGCTGGAGCATGACCCGCTGTTTCCCGAGCGCGCCAACATCGGCTTCGTCCAGGTGCTGGCGCCGGACCGCATCCGGCTGCGGGTGTGGGAGCGGGGCGCCGGGCTGACGCTGGCCTGCGGGTCCGGTGCCTGCGCCGCGCTGGTCAACGCGCACCGCCGGGGCCTCACGGAGCGCCGGGCCGCCGTGCTGGCGGACGGCGGGACGCTGGAGATCGAGTGGACGCCCGCCGGCCGCGTGCTGATGGCCGGCCCGGCCGCCACCAGCTTCCACGGCATCGTCGCGCTGTGACGGCCGAGGTCCTCACCTTCGGCTGCCGGCTGAACGCCTACGAAAGCGCCGTCATCCGGGACCTCGCCGGGCGCGCGATGATGGACGGCCCCGCCGCCGGGCAGCCCGACACGGTGGTCGTGAACACCTGCGCCGTCACCGCGGAAGCGGAGCGGCAATGCCGCAAGGCCATCCGCCGCCTGCATCGCGACCGGCCCGGCGTGCGCATCGTCGCCACCGGCTGCGCCGTGCAGCTCGACCCCGCCGCCTGGGCCGCGCTGCCCGGCGTGGACCGGGTGCTGGGCAACGCCGAGAAGCTGCGGCCGGAAAGCTGGGCGCCCGGCGCCCCCGCCCGCGTGTCCGACATCATGGCGGTGCGGGAGGCCGCGCCGCACCTCGCCACAGGCTTCGACGGACGCGCCCGGGCATTTGTCGAAATCCAGCAGGGCTGCGACCACCGCTGCACCTTCTGCATCATCCCGTTCGCCCGCGGCCCGGGCCGCAGCGTGCCGCTGGGCGGGGTCGTGCAGCAGGTCGGCGCCCTGGTTGCCGCAGGCTACAAGGAGGTCGTGCTGACCGGCGTGGACATCTCGTCGTATGGCGCGGACCTGCCGGGCAAACCGTCGCTGGGGTCCATGGCGCGCCGGCTGCTGGCTTTGGTGCCGGAGCTGCCGCGGCTGCGCCTGTCCTCGCTCGACCCGGCCGCCGTTGACCCGGCCTTGTGGGATTTGATCGCCGACGAGCCTCGGCTGATGCCGCATCTGCACCTGTCGGTCCAGGCCGGGTCCGACCTGATCCTCAAGCGGATGCGCCGGCGGCACGGGCGGGACGCGGCGCTGGCCGTCATCGACCGCGCCCGGATGCTCCGCCCCGGCATCGCGGTCGGCGCCGACCTGATCGCCGGCTTCCCGACCGAGACCGAGGCGCTGTTCCGGGACACCCTCGCCTTCGTGGACGAGGCGGCGCTGCCGTACCTGCACGTTTTCGCCTACAGCGAGCGGCCCGGCACCCCCGCCGCCCGGATGCCCGCCGTGCCCGACGCCGCCCGGCGCGAGCGCGCGGCACGGCTTCGCGCCGGCGCCCTGCCGCACGCCGCCGCCTTTCACGCCGGGCTGGTCGGCCGCACCGTCCAGGTCGTCGCCGAACGCGGCGGCGGCGGGCATACCGAGCACTTCGCGCCGATCCGGCTGGCGCAGGCGGCCCCGCCCGGCGCCTTGCTGGAGGTCCGCGTCGCCGCCGCGGACGCCGCCGGGCTGCACGCCGCCGGCGCGTAGCCGCACTCAAACCAGGAACACCCGCATGGCGCTCGGCTTCTTCAACCGTCTCAAGGAAGGCCTGACCCGCAGCACGCAGAAGCTGACCACCGGCCTGTCCACCGCGTTCACCCGGCGCAAGCTCGACGATGCCGCGCTGGAGGAGTTGGAGGAACTGCTGATCGCCGCCGACCTCGGCCCCGCCGCGGCGGGGGAGATCATCGCCGAGTTCCGCCGCAGCAAGTTCGGCCGCGACGTGACAGACGAGGAGGTCAAGCAGTCGCT
Source organism: uncultured Acetobacteraceae bacterium (assembly GCA_964236415.1). Taxonomy (GTDB): domain Bacteria; phylum Pseudomonadota; class Alphaproteobacteria; order Acetobacterales; family Acetobacteraceae; genus CAHJXG01. Next base: position 4,276 of record CAXSEX010000048.1, read on the forward strand.
GGCGGAGGAGATCGCCGCGATCCTGGCGCCCGTGGCGCAGCCGCTGGAGATCGACCGGGCGCTGCGCCCGCACGTGGTGCTGGTGGTCGGCGTGAACGGCACGGGCAAGACGACGACCATCGGCAAGCTCGCGCTGCAATACCAGCAGCAGGGCCTGCGCCCCATCCTGGTCGCCGGCGACACCTTCCGCGCCGCGGCGGTCGAGCAGTTGCAGGTTTGGGGCAGCCGCACCGGCGCCGCCGTGGTCAGCGGCCCGCCCAACGCGGACGCGGCCGGCCTCGCCTTCGACGCCCTGACCCGCGCCCGGGCGGAGGGCGCCGACGTGCTGCTGATCGACACCGCCGGGCGGCTGCACAACAAGGCCGCGCTGATGGAGGAATTGGCGAAGATCATCCGCGTGCTGCAGAAGCAGGACCCGTCCGCGCCGCATTCCGTGCTGCTGGTGCTGGACGCCACCACGGGGCAGAACGCCATCGAGCAGGTGCGGGTGTTCAGCGACCTGGTGGCGGTGACGGGCCTCGTTGTCACCAAGCTCGACGGCAGCGCCCGGGGCGGCATCGTGGTGGCGCTGGCCCAGGCGTTCGGCCTGCCGGTGCACGCGGTGGGGGTGGGCGAGCAGGCCGGCGACCTGCGCCCGTTCGAGGCGATGGACTTCGCCCGCGGCCTGGTCGGCGCCGGGTGACGGATTCGGAGCTTGCGGAGCTGATCCGGGACTGCCCCACGCTGTATCACATGGCGGAGCGCGGGAGCTGGCCCTCCATCCGCCGGCACGGGCTGCTCAGCACCTCGGCTTTGCTGGACCTGTACGAGGTGCGGGGTGCCGAGCGCGAGGCCATCGAGAACCGCCGCCGGCCCGAGGGCGTGACGGTTGAGCACCCGGCGCTGCGCCCGGCGAGGGTCCGCGACCAGAAGCCGATGGACGACGCCGGGCTGCGCATGTGCCTGCTGGACGGGCTGACGCCGAAGGACTGGTATCGCTGCCTGAACGCCCGGGTGTTCTTCTGGCTGACGCGCGAACGCCTGCTGCGGCTGCTGAACGCCCGCCCGTACCGGGGCGCCGAGCACGACGTGCTGGAACTCGACACGGCGGCGCTGGTCGCCGCCCACCGGCCCGCCATCCGGCTTTCGCCGATCAACAGCGGCACGACCAAGCCCTTCCCCAGCACGGCGAGCAAGCGGGGCCGCGACACGTTCCTGCCGATTGCCGAGTACCCCTACGCCCGGTGGCGCGCCGGGGGACGCAAACCTGGGGAGCGCGTGGTCGAGTTGACGGTGGACTACGCCGTGCCTGACGCGGCCCGCTTCGTGCGGCGCGTCGTGGCCATGCGGGGCGGCGCGGTCACGGGCGTCATCGAGGAGTGAGGCGCCAGCCTATGCTGAAGGATTTCCCTGCCGAGTTCGGCGGCTCCGGCGAAACCGTGCCGGAGTAGGCCCGGCGCTGCGCGTCCCGCCGCCAGTCAGCCTCCGGGCGAGCGCCGCAGCCGGGTGCTTCGGTAAAGGCCGGCAAGCGGCGTGCGAAGCCCGATGCTGTCCAGCACCAGATTGCCCTCGGTGACGATCTCAGGCCCGCGCGGCCAGCTTCGATCCGGACGACGGCGCAGCAGGTCCGCACCGACCGCAGCAGCCCGCAGCACCAGGATTTCCTGCACGCTCGGGATTGTCGTGTAGGCCCATACGTTGGCCCAGGTTTCGGCCTGGTTGCTGGGCGAAAGAATTTCCACGATCAGCACGGGATCGGTCAGCCCGGTTTCCTCGGCCTCGTAGTCCGAGCAGGTCACCGCCAGGTCGGGCACGCGCATGTTGTGGGCGGCCTGCACATGGGGCAGCACGCCGGGCGTCACCACGAGGGTGCAGGGGCTGGCTTTGTCCTGCAGGTGATTGCTGATGAGCCGGCCCAACTCGCCTTGCAGCGTGCCGTGCGTGCGGTTGGGCGGCGCCATGGCCTGCGGCTCGCCATCCACCAACTGCCACATCCGGCCGTCGCTGGGGACCCAGGCCAGAAAGTCATGGACCGACATCGGCTCGGGGAGCTTGGCAAGCGCGGACATGGATGCAGCCTAGCCGAACCCGGGTGCAGCCGCCATCCGAATCGAGCTGCGGCCCTGCCCGCCCGCGCAGAACCGGCAGAGCATCAGCCCGCCTTGACGTGCTCCGGCAACCGGCAGGACGGGCAGCGGATACATCGGCCGCCGCCCTGGCCCGACCCGGTGACGAGAGCCACGCGCCCTTCCAGCGCCATCGGCCTCATCCGAGCGGCCCGAGGATGTCGGCCTCGTCCTGCCCCAGCGCGGGCGCCTGCCGGCGGATGGCACCCGGGGTGCGCGACAAGCGGGGGAAGGGCGCGTGCATCGGCAGCGTCCCGGCGTCGGCGTCGGGCGCCTCGACCAGCACGCCGCGCTCGCGCACGTGGGGGTCGGCAGCGAAGCCCGCCGGGTCATAGACCGGGCCGACCGTGACGTGCGCCCGCTCGAAAAAAGCCAGGGCGTCGGACAGGGACAGCCGGCCGATGAACGCGCCGACCACCCGGTCCACCTCCTCCACGTTGTCCAGCCGGGCGGCGTTGGTGGAGAAGCGCGGGTCGGACGCCATGTCGGCGCGGCCGATCGCGGCGAACAAGCGGAAGGCCATGCCCTGGGTGGACGCGGACAGGGCCAGCCACTCGCCGTCCGCGGTCAGGTAAACGTTGCGCGGCGCGGTGATGCTGACGCGGTTGCCGGTGCGGGACGGCGAGCGGCCGAACAGGCGGTGGATGGCCGCGTCGGGGCCGAGCGTCGCGTGCAGCGGCTCCAGCAGGGACAGGTCGATCACCTGGCCGGCGCCGCCGGGCTGCTCGGCCACGCGCAGCGCCATCACCGCGGCGAAGGCGCCGGACAGCCCGGCCACCATGTCGGCCAGCGCCATGTTGGGCAGGGCGGGCGGCTTGTCGGCGAAGCCGTTCTTGGCCGCGAAGCCGCTCATGGCCTCGATCAGCGAGCCGAAGCCGGGGCGGGCGGCATAGGGGCCGGTCTGGCCGAAGCCGCTGACGCGCACCACCACCAGCTTCGGGTTCAGCGCCAGCAGCGCGTCGGGGCCGAACTCGGCGGCTTCCATGGTGCCGGGCCGGAAGCCCTCGATCAGCACCTGCGCCGTGGGCACCAGGGCAGACAGGCGGCGCTTGCCCTCGGGGTCGCGGAGTTCTACGCGGACCGAGCGCTTGTTGCGGCTGTACACCTTCCACCAGGCGGAGATGCCGTTTTCCTGCCAGTCGCGCAGCGGGTCGCCCTTGTCGGGTTCGAGCTTGATCACCTCCGCGCCGAAATCCGCAAGCTGCAGACTCAGCATGTTGCCGGCCACCAGGCGGGACAGGTCGAGCACCCGGACGCCGGCCAGCGGGCCGGCAGGCTCGTTGTCGGAAGCCGCTTGGGACGGTGCTTGCGTCATGCCGTTCCTGCGCAGCCGCGCAGCCCCTGGATGAAGATATGCAACGCCCCCAATCTGGCCCCCTTTCAAGGCGATCTCCAAGGGCGGACGGGCGCCGGTGAAAAACAGGGCGCGGCACAGCGGCGCGCCGGGGGCAAGGCGGGCGGCCATCTCCAACGCATCCGGGGCGAGCGCCTTGGCGACCTGGCCGGACGTGTCGTCGCCGGACAGCAGCAGCCGCGGCAAGGGCACCCGGTCCAGCACGGCGGCAACCACCCCGCCCAAGCGGACCGCCAGGTCGTGGCGGCGGCGCATCCCGTCGCCGGAGCCGGAGATGTTGATGGCGTACATGGGCGTGCGGCCGAGCCAGTCGGCATGCCGGGCGATCACCGGCATCACCGCCGCGAGCCGGGCCTCGAACGGCGCATAGGGCGGGTCCGCCGTCAGCTCGTCATCCTTGATGAAGTCGATGCCGGCCGCGCACAGCTCGTCCACCAGGGCGGCGGTCTGCTCCGGCAGCGGGCCGATGCTGGGCTTGACGATGGTGCCGACCATCGGCCCGGCGGCCAGGCCGGCCTTGGCCAGCGTGCCCGCGATGCCGACGCGCCTTCAAGCGGGCGCAGGGCGCAGGCGGGTTTGGGGCCGGGGACGCCGTGGTGATCCAGAGGGCCGGCCCCATCGGCGTGCTGGCGGTCGTCGCGGCACGAGAGATGGGCGCCGGCCGCATGGTGGTGATCGGCGCCCCGGAACGGCCGCGCCTCGCGCTGTGCCGCCGGTTCGGGGCGGAAGCGACGGTGGACATCACCGGGCGGACAACCGAGCAGCGCATCGCGGCGGTGCGCGAGATCGTGGGCGGGTTCGGCGCGGACCTGGTCATGGATTGCAGCGGCCACCCGAGCGCCGGCCCCGAGGGCATCGAGATGCTGCGCGACGGCGGCACCTGCGTGGAGATGGGCCAGTTCACCGACGCCGGGCCGGTGATGACGAGCTGGCACCGGATCTGCACCAAGGACATCAACCTTCTCGGCAGTTGGGCCTTCACCGCCGACGACATCTGGCAAGGCATCCTGATGCTGAACCGCGCGCGGGACCGCTACCCGTTCGCCGAGTTCCAGACGCGCTTTCCCTTCACCGAGCAGGGCATCGCCGATGCGATCAGCGCGGCGCGCGAAATGCGCTGCCTGAAAGCCACCATCGTTCCCACCCCGGGGATCATCGACTGAGGGGGGCGGGTTCCCGGCCGCTGCCACGGCCTTGAGCGTGCCGCCGCCGCCGACGGCCACGCGGCTCCCCTTTAGCCAGGTAGCGGATCAGGGCGGAAACGTGCGTCTTTTCGACGTGCATCCCAGGCCTTCATCGTTTCGTGAGCCAACGCGCCGCTGTTCCAACCCGGCGCCCTGCGGTGAAGGCGGCAAGCCCCTCGCTGGCTTGGGCCGTTAATGGCAGAGGCCCGGATCGAGGAACGCCTCCGCCAAGGCGAGCTGCGCCTGGTCCGGCAAGTTGCGGGCGCTGTCAACCATCCCATTGCGCCACCCGTGCCAGTAGGAACGTGACCGGCTGCTGTCCGGCGCAGCCCCGCCGTGAAAGCCGTCCAGATAGCCTTCCAGGACCTCGCCGTCGTCGAGGGTGCGGAAATCATCGACGGTTTGAACAGGGCTGAACTCGGCCATGGCGCTCCCGGGTGTCCTCTTCTCATTGAATGCCGCGACAAGAACCATGCACGGTGGACCCGGCCGTATCGGCCCGCAATGCTGATCGGTTTCCGGTCCAGGTTCATCGGCACGACAGCGACATACCGTTCAAGAAACGAGTTGGATCGGGTTCGAGAAAGGGTTGTGTATGGGGTTGTCCCGCGCGTTTGGCGGGATGCTTCGCGCTTACCACACAACCAAAGGTGTACAGCATGTCTAAACAACAAACGATAAGCCTTGGCCAAGCGTCGGGCCTGCTGCCGACCCCGCCCCAGTACACGGCGCGGCTTGCCTCGGACGATGCAACGCGGCGCGATGTTTATTCGCTTCGTTACGCGTGCTACCTCGATGGCGGCTTCATCGGACCCAACAAGGACAAGCTGTTTTCCGACAAGTTCGACGGGCAGCCGAACACGGAGACCGTCGCCGTCTACCAGGATGACGAGCTGATCGCGTCGGTGCGTGTCTGCTTCCTGTCGCCGTCCCGCCCGACTCCGGCGCCGGTGCGGGACACCTTCCCCGAGGAGTTGGACACGCTTCTGTCGCAATGCCGCAGGAGCACGCAGGGCATGGAGGCGGTCGAGATCACGCGCCTGGTCAGGAGTCCGCGCTTCGCCAACGACCAGGGCCTGGTGTTCGTGCTTTACCGACTCGCGGGCCTGCTGGGCATCCAGAATGATGTTAGAATGATTTTATCCTGTGTACGTAAGAATCATGTCGCATTCTACCGCAGGCTGCGCTACTGCGAAGTTGCCGGGCCGCGAAGCTACCCTGGGTTGATATGCCCGATGCACCTGCTGGCCTGCACTCGTGAGGATTACGATGCCGTGCGTGGCCGCTTCCCTTTGATGGACCCCGATGCGTTCCCAGGAGACGACGTGCCCGCATTCCTGGCCGGGCAGTCGATGACGACGCGAATACGGCCCGCATGAACAGTTTGCACGGATTTTCGAAGGTGGCACCTGGGCCGGACCCGCGCGTCCGTGCCCGGGCTGGGGTCCGCTGCGGTGGCATGCGGCCGCAGGCGGGCCTGCTTGGGCACCCTCCGCGGATACAGGGCCGGCCGTGACGGATGGACTGAGCTGGGCCGTGCTGTTGGCTGGAACCGCCTGCTTCGGTTCCTTCACGTGGGCGGCCAGGTTCCATTTCCAGAAGTCCGGCGCGATGCCCTTGGGCATGCAGGCGGTGTCGGCCGCCAGCCTCCTGGCCTTCGCCTGGTTCGTTTACGGGCTGGGCGCCGGGCCAGGAGGCTGGGGGCTGGCGCCCTTCGCGCTGTGCGTGGCGTCCTTGCTGCTGTTCTGGTGGTGCATCGCCCACACGCGCCGCAAGCGCTTCACGCTGGCCTTCTCGCCCGATGCCCCGGCGTTCCTCGACACAAGCGGGCCATACCGCCTGGCGCGCCACCCCTTCTACCTGTCCTACCTGACCTTCTGGGTGGCGACGGCGCTGGCAAGTCCCGGCCTGCTGTCCTGGGCCGTGCCGGCGGCCATGGCCGCGCTGTATGCCGCCGCAGCAACGAAGGAGGAAGCGAAGTTCGCGGACAGCGTTTTGGACGCGGAATACCGGCGCTACCGCGCGCGGACCGGCATGTTTCTACCGAGGCTGCGCGGCAGCGCCGCCGGGTTGCGCGTGTGCCTGGGACCGTTGGCGGCCCTGCTGCGCCGCGCCGCGCATTGGGCGCCGCCGGTCGGCAGCCCCGTGCACGTGGCGGAGGTGCAGGACGAGCAGCACCAGCTTCTTGCGCGCACCTCCTACCTGTTTGCCGCGTCCGGCAGCAGCAGCATCGCCATCCTAGCGCTCGATTTCCGCAAGGAGCTTGGGGCGCCCGGCATCGCGCTGTGCCTGCTGATCCCCGCGCTGTATGGCATGCTCGTTGTTTATGCGCGGCGTTGGAAGCGCACCGGCGACGGGGCCGGCTTCCATCGCCGGTCCCTGGTTTGCCTGGCTGCGCTCGGCGTGTTCTGGGGGGTGCTGCTGATCCTGCTGTCCGGGGGGCACGACGTGAGCCAGCAAAGGATGGTCGCGGCGCTGCTGATCGGGCTGGTGTCGGCCCCGGTCATGGCCGCCCCGTTCTCGGCTGCGCTGACGTTCTGGGTTCCCAGCGCGCTGTCGGCGGTGGTCGCGCTGTGCGGACGCCAGGACCCGTTCGACATCTACCTGCTGGCCGGCACCTTGGGATACCTCGCCCTGACGTTCCTGGGCATGGTGCTGCTGAACCGCTCCCTGCTGGAACGCTCGACAAGCCGCATCCGGCTCGTGCAGCAGAACCAGACGATCAGCCTGTTCCTGCGCGACTACGAGGAGAACGCGTCGGATTGGCTGTGGGAAACCGACGCCTCGCTCAGGCTCTGCCACGTTTCGCCGCGTTTCGCGCAGGCGGGCCTGCGCCCGGCCGCCGGGCTGAACGGCACGACCCTGTCCGACATGCTGTGCGCCGCGACGCCGTCGGACGGGCCGCAGACGCTCCGGCGCCTGCTGGACGGGCACGCCGCGTTTCGCGACCTCCTCGTGCCCGTGGCCGCCGCGGGGGAGCCGCGCTGGTGGAGCCTGACGGGGCGGCCTCACTTCGACGAGCGCGCGCGGTTCCAGGGCTACCGCGGCATCGGGTCGGACCGGACCGAGATCGTGCGCGCCGAGCAGCGCGTCCATCACATGGCGACCCATGACAGCCTCACCGGGTTGGCCAACCGGCAATGCCTCCTGGATGCGCTGCAGGCCGCCTGCGAGCGCCAAGGGGACGAGGGGTGCTGCCTGCTGCTGCTGGACCTGGACCGGTTCAAGGCGGTCAACGACGGGTTCGGCCATGCTGCCGGCGACGCGCTGCTGGTTGCCGTGGCCGCGCGGCTGCGCGGGCTGGTGGGCGGCAAGGGCCTGGTCGCGCGGCTGGGCGGCGACGAGTTCGCGATCCTGATGCCTTCCGGCGGCGAGCGGGCGGCGGCCGTGCTGGCGCCGAGGATCGTCAGGCAGCTGAGCCAAACCTTCCTGCTGCCGGACGCCCGCGTGACGGTCGGCGCCAGCGTCGGGGTGACGCTTGTTGGCCGGGACGGCGGCGACATGGCCAGCCTCATGCGCAACGCCGACCTCGCGCTGTATGCCGCGAAGTCGCACGGGCGCGGCCAATGGAAGCTGTTCGAGCCGTGCATGCGGGACGGCGACGCCGCGCGGGCCACGATGCAGGCCGAACTGCGCGAGGCGATCGAGACGGGCGCCCTGTTCCTTGAGTTCCAGCCGATCCTGCGCCTGTCGGCCCGTGACGTGGTGTGCGTCGAGGCCCTGCTGCGTTGGCGGCATCCGACCCGCGGCGTGGTCGCGCCGATGGACTTCATTCCCCTGGCCGAGGACAACGGCCTGATCATCCGCATCGGCCTGGTCGCGCTCCGCGAAGCGTGCCGGGCGGCGGCAAGCTGGCCGGCCACCGTGCGCCTGGCCGTCAACCTGTCGCCGCACCAGCTGCGCAACCTCGGGCTGCTGGAGATGGTGGACACCGTGCTCGCGGAGTGCGGGTTGGCGGCGTCCCGGCTGGAGCTGGAGATCACGGAAACCGCGGTGCTGGAAGCGACGCCGCAGGTCTTGGCCACCATCAAGGCCCTGGGCACGCGCGGCATCCGCCTTGTGCTCGACGATTTCGGCACCGGCTATTCCTCGCTGAACCACCTGCGGGAGTTCCGGCTGGACGGGCTGAAGCTCAGCGCCGACTTCGTTCAGGGCCTTGAGCACGATCCCAAGACGGCGGCGGTCGTCGCGGCGGTGGCGCACCTGGCGGGCAGCCTCGCCATCACGGTCACGGCGGAGGGCGTCGAGACCGAACGCCAATTGGAGCGCGTGCAGGCCCACGGCATCGACCACGTCCAGGGATTCCTGTTCAGCCGCCCTTTGAACGCCGCGGGGATTGGCGCGCTGCTTTGGAGCCAGGGAGGGCTGGACAGCCTGCGGCCGGGCGGCGGTCCCGACCTCGGCAATGGGGCGAGGATCGTCGCCCAAAGCTCATGAAGGCCCCATCGGGCCCTCAAAGCATCTCCAAGGCCCGCTTCTGCCGGGGCGGCGGGAACGCCGCGTCGATCTCCGCCAAGTCGTCCCCCGTCAGCCGCACCCCCATCGCCGCCGCGTTCTCCCGCACATGCGCGCTGTCCCCGGCCTTCGGGATCGAAACCACGCCGTCCCGCCGCAGCGTCCAGGCAATCGCCACCTGCGCCGCCGTCACCCCATGCCGCCGGGCAATCCCCGCCAGCGCCCGCGACCGAAGCAGTGCCCCGCCCTGCCCCACCGGCGAGTACGCCATCACCGGCACCCCATGCCCCTGCGACCAGGGCAGCAGATCGAACTCGATCCCCCGCGCGCCCACGTTGTAGAGCACCTGGTTCGTTCCGCACCCCGGCGGCAGCTCCGCCATGTCGTCCACGTCGAAGTTGGACACCCCCCAGGCCCGGATATGCCCGGCCTCCCGCAGCGCCTCGAACCCGGCCACCGTTTCCGCCAGCGGCACCCCGCCCCGCCAATGCAGCAAGTACAGGTCCAGCCGGTCCGTCCGCAGCCGCTTCAGGCTGCGCGCGCAGGCCTGCGCCACCCCTTTGCTGCTGGCGTTGTGCGGGTACACCTTTGACACCAGGAACACCCGCTCCCGCTGCCCGGCCATCGCGTCGGCCACCACCTCCTCCGCCGCGCCCTCCCCATACATCTCCGCCGTGTCGATCAGCGTCATGCCGAGGTCGATGCCGAGCCGCAGCGCCGCCGCCTCCTCGGCGCGGGGCCGACGCCCCTCCCCCATGCGCCAGGTGCCCTGGCCCAGCCGCGGCATGTCAACCGGCATCGGCGGCCTCCTCCGCGCGGCGCAGCAGGCGCAGGAAGTTGCCGCCCCACAAGGCCGCGATCTCCGCCGCGCCGTAGCCGCGGCGGACCAGCTCCGCGGTGAGGTTCCCGCTTTCCGAAGCGTCGCGCCAGCCGGAGAACCCGCCGCCCCCGTCGAAGTCCGAGCTGATGCCGACATGCGCCAGGCCGCAGCGTTTCACCACGTAGTCGATGTGGTCCACGTAGTCGGACACGGTCACGCCGTCCGCGCGGGCGCCGGGCCGGACGAAGCTCGGCACCGCCGTGATGTTCACCATGCCCTCGCAGTCCCGCAGCGCGTCCAGCATCAGGTCGTCCACATTGCGCGGCACGTCGCACAGCGCCCGCACGCAGGAATGCGTCGCCAGCACCGGGGTGCGCGACAGCATGGCCGCCTGCAGCGCCCCCTGCCGCGACACGTGGGAGATGTCGACCAGCATGCCGAGCCGGTTCAGCTCACTTACCGCCGCCCGGCCGAGTTCGCTCAAGCCCCCGTGCAGCGTTTCCGCGTCGCCCAGGTCCTTGCGCGGGTTGCTGCTGTCGGCCAGCGCGTTGTGCCCGTTGTGGGTGAGCGTCAGGTAGCGCGCCCCCTTGGCCCGGAACGTCGCGAGCAGGCCGAGGTCCTCGCCCATCGCGTGGCCGTTCTCCACCGCGGGGATGATGACGGTGGCGCCGTCCCGGTGCGCCGCCTCGATGTCATCCGCGGTGGAGGCGACGCGGGCGCTCCCGTCCTGCCGCCCCATGGCGTTGATCGCGTCCAGCATGGCAAGCGCCCGGCTGCCCGCGGCCGCCCACCCGTCCGGCGTGCGCGGCCCCTGGGGCACGTAGGCGGCGAAGCAGCCGGCCCTCATCCCCCCTGCCCGCATCTTCGGCAGATCGACCCGGCGGCCCGCCTGGTCCCGCGGCGTGTCCGCGAAGAAGTCCGGGCCGGCGGGCCACGGGATGTCGATATGCGTGTCGAGCGCCAGCAGCGTCGCGTGCAGGGCAGCCGCGTCCATTCCCTCGTTCATCGTCAAAACCCCACGCGGTCCCCGCCCTTCAGGTGCAGGATCGCCCGCGCTTCCGCAGGCGTCGCGACCTCCAGGCTCAGCTCCTCCAGGATGTGCTTGATCTTCGCGACCTGCTGCGCATTGGACCGCGCCATCTGGCCGCGGCCGATGTACAGGCTGTCCTCCAGCCCGACGCGGACGTTGCCGCCCAGGATGCCGGCCATCGTGGTGAACGCCATCTGGTGCCTTCCTGCGGCCAGCACGGACCACACGTAGTCGCGTCCGAACAGCCGGTCCGCGGTTTCCCGCATGAACAGGAGGTTGCGGTGCTCCGCGCCGATGCCGCCCAGGATGCCGAAGATCGTCTGCACGAACAGCGGCGGCTCCACGACGCGGCGTTCCAGCAGGTAGGCCAGGTTGTAAAGGTGCCCCACGTCGTAGCACTCGAACTCGAACCGCGTGCCGTGGCCGCGGCCCATGGTGCCCACGATGTTCTCGATGTCGCGGAAGGTGTTGCGGAAGATGTGGTTGTCCGTGCCGGCGAGGTAGGGCTTCTCCCACTCGTGCTTCCAGTCGGTGATCTTGTCCCCGGCGCGGGAGATGTTGAAGTTCATCGATCCCATGTTGAGGCTGCACATCTCGGGCTTCGCCTGCATGGGCGCCGCCAGCCGCTCGTCCAGCGTCATCTTCAGCCCGCCGCCGGTGGTGATGTTCAGCACCGCGTCGGTGGATTGCTTGATGGTGGGCAGGAAGCGCATGAAGACGGCCGGGTCGGGCGTCGGCTCGCCGGTCTGCGGGTCGCGGGCGTGC
>CAXSEX010000049.1:0-15888 GCA_964236415.1 uncultured Acetobacteraceae bacterium
TTCAGCGTTGGTGAGTTCGGCGAGGGTCTGGTGAACGTCGGAGATGACGTCGCGCGCGGCCTGGCCGCCGTCGCGGGCAATCTTGCGGCCGACCAGGTCGTTGGCCTGGATGCCGGTGGTGCCCTCGTAGATCGTGGTGATGCGGGCGTCGCGCAGATGCTGGGCGGCGCCGGTGTCCTCGATGAAGCCCATGCCGCCATGCACCTGCACGCCCGTGGACGCGACCTTGATGGCGGTTTCCGTGCACCACGTGGATGCCGGGCTTGTGCTCGATGGACACGCAGCGCACGTCGTTGCGCGCTCCGAGCGAGCCGTCCGCCTCCACCAGCACCTTGAGTACCATGAACAGCGAGATGCCCCGCCCCCCTCCGGCGCGTCCGGCAGACGGGCGAGCACGAGGTGCACGATGTTCTCCGCCATGTCGTGCTCGCCGTAGGTGATGTAGATCTTCTGGCCGTGGAGCCGGTAATGGCCGCCCTCCGGCACCGCGCGGGTGCGCACCGCCGACAGGTCCGACCCGGCCTGCGGCTCCGTCAGGTTCATCGTGCCGGTCCACACACCCTCCACCAGCTTGCGCAAATAGCGGTCCTTTTGCGCGGGCGTGCCGCACAGGTGCAGCGCCTCGATGGCGCCGCGGGTCAGCAGCGGGCACGGGCCGAACGCCATGTTGGCCACGTGCCACATCTCCTCCACGGCGGCAGGGTTCACGCGGTGCCCCGGGACCGCGTGGCGAGGTCTGGATCGAGTGGGCGCGCCCATGCCAGGCCGGCCTCTCGGACTGTGCATGTGCTGGTTCCATGGGCAGAAGTGTTCATGGCCTGAGTAGTAGGGTTCACCCAGAAAGATCTCGTTAATCAATAAAGGTCTAGTCCCACGCGACATATCGTTTTGTTTCGATATCACAGTTATTGTGCCTCCAGGATATTTGGGACGGGCGGCAATGGCGAACGCGAAATGGGTGGCGGCAGGTAATGGCTCTTGGGATGCCGGGGCAAACTGGTCTTCCGGGCTGGTGCCCGGCGGCGTCGGCGCCTTGGCTGACAGCGCGACGCTTGATGCGCCGGGCAACTACACCGTCACGGTCGGCACGGCGGCCGGCACAGCCGTCGACACAGTGAACCTGAACGCGGCCGGCGCGACGCTTGGCGTCTCGACAGGGGGTCTCACGGTCAAAACGGCGCTCAACCTGAACAGCGGCCGGCTGTTGCTGAACGGTGCGCTCAAGGGCGGCACCCTGGCGATGAACGGCGGCGTGGTCATGCGCAACGACGATGCCGCCCTGGACGGCGTGCGCGTGGTGGGCACGCTGGACCTCTCGACCCCCTACAACTACAACGGGCTGACGCTGCAGAACTACGGCCAGCTCACGTTGCTGGACAATACGAGCTTCGTCGCCGCGGACGGCAAATCGCCGGGCTTGATCCGGATTGGCGGCTCGACGCTGACGTTCGGCAACTCGGCAATGTTCGACAACGCCGCGATCGATTTCTTCAAGGGCTTCCTGCCGGCCAGCTACCTGAACCTCGGGACCAACCTGGACGGCGTGGGCGAGACCGTCACCTTCGGCCAGCATGCCGTGCTCGACGTGGCGGCGAACACGGCCGTCACGCTGGGCGGCAACGGCACGCTGGTCAACGGCGGCACGATCAACGTGGCGGGCACGCTGACCGTTGATCTGCAGGCAAGCCTGGCCCAGGCCGTCCAGCCCGGCACCGTGACGCTGCAATCGGGCGGCACGCTGGCCTTCGCGGCGCAGACGGTTTACGCCGGCACGGTCGCATTCAACGGGGCAGGCGCCCAGCTCCAGTTCCAAAGCCCCGGCGCCGTGAGCGCGACGCTGCAGGATTTCCGCGCTGGCGACAGCATTGACCTGCAAGGCCTGGCCTACGGCGGCGACGTCGCCCTCAATCTCTTGGGCGGCGCGCTCCAAGTCAGTCAAGGCGCCGCCCTGCTGGGCCGCTTCCAGCTCACCGGCGGGCCGGCGTCCTACGGCGCCGCGCAGTTCAGCCTCGGCGATGACGGCAACGGCGGCACGGTGCTGACGACCACGCATGTGCTGAACGCGGAGCCGGACTTCGACGCCGCCTACTACCTGGCGCACAACCCCGACGTCGCCGCCGCCAAAGTCGATCCGTTGCTGCACTACCTGACGTTTGGATGGAAGGAGGGCCGCGACCCCAACGCTTATTTCAGCACGACCTGGTACCTGGCGCAGAATCCGGACGTGGCCGCGGCGCGCGTCAATCCCCTGGAGCATTTCGAGACCTACGGCTGGAAGGAGGGGCGCGATCCCAGCCCGAACTTCAGCCTCAGCAAGTACCTGGCAGCCTATCCCGACGTGAAGGCGGCCGGCGTCGATCCGTTGCAGCAGTTCCTGACTGCCGGCCAAGCCCAGGGCCGCGTCGCCAGCCCGGTCACGCCGCCCGCACCGCCCACGCCGCCCGCACCGCCCGTGCTGCCCGCGGACCCACTGGTGGACAAGGCCTGGTACCTGGCCCAGCACCCGGACGTGGCCGCGTCGGGGGAGGACGCGGCCGCCAACTACCATCGGGTAGGCTGGAAGCTCGGCTACAACCCCGACCAGTTCTTCGACACGACGTATTACCTCAAGACCAACCCGGACGTGGCCGCCGCGGGTGTCGATCCGCTGGCGCATTTCGAGACGTATGGCTGGAAAGAGGGCCGCCAGCCGTCGCTCGCATTCAGCGACGACAAGTATCTGGCGAACAACCCTGACGTGGCCGCGGCCAAGCTGGACCCGTTGGTGCACTACATGAGCTACGGCCAGGCAGAAGGGCGGATGGCGTTCATCAACGCGCCGCAGGCGACAGGCACGCCGGACCCGTTGGTGGACCGGGCGTACTACTTCGCGCAGTTCGCGACCATCGTGCCGGCCGCCGCCGACGCCAGCGCCAGCTACGACCAGACGGGATGGCGCCAGGGCCTGAACCCCGATGCGTATTTCGACACCAACTACTACCTGGCCCACAACCCGGACGTGCGCGCCGCGGGGATCGATCCGATGGCGCATTACGAAACCTACGGCTGGAAAGAGGGGCGCGATCCCTCGGCCGCGTTCTCGACCACGAAGTATCTGGCCGCCTACGCGGACGTGCGGGCAAGCGGGACCGACCCGCTGGTCAGCTTCGTCACGACCGGCCAGGCGCAGGGCCGCACCGCCATCGCCGTCTGACGCCCGGCTCCGCAACCGTCCCAGCCCGGCAATTGCCGGGCTGGGACGGCCCGGGGGAGCGTATTTGTTTGAACCTGATATCGGAGGGCGCCGTGATCTACAGCCTTCACACCATTCTTGTCCTGACTCACATCCTGGCGCTGGCGTTGGGCCTGGGCAGCGCCCTGCTCGCCGACTGGATCGTGCTCCGCAAGCTGGCGTTCGGGACCGTCAGCCAGAAGGCGGCTCAGCAGCTGATCGACCTGTCGCACGCCGTGTGCGCCGGGCTGGTGCTGATCTGGATCACTGGGGCGCTTCTGGTGACCGACAACGCCTTGAACGCGCCGGCGTCGATCATGAACCAGAAGCTCTGGGCCAAGCTGGGGATCGTCGCCGCCCTGACGCTCAACGCCGTGCTGCTGCATGGGATCGTGATGCCGATGGTGAAGCGCCGGGTCGGGCAGCCGCTGTTCAGGGCGGCCTTTGACCGGCTGGCGATGGTCTCGACGTTGCTCGGCGCAGTTTCCGTGGTGTCTTGGGTATTCTCTGCTTACCTGGGCGTCGCACGGGAACTGAATGGGCGCGAGAACCTGGTGCCCATTCTCGTCAGCTATCTCGGCGCGTTGCTGCTGACCTGGGCCTTGGCTGTGATCCTGCTGTGGTCGATGCAGCAGCGCCGGACAAGCTCGGAGCCTTTTCCGTTCAGCGGAACACATATCCAGAGTTCTTGAGGCTGCTGCAGCGGTTGCTGGGCCGAGATCTGCAACCGAACGGCGCCAGGGGTTGGCCAAGGGCGGCGCGAGGACGTTTGCGGGCCAGTCTGCTCAGGGCGCGCCGGGTAGCCCCTCTGACTTTGCGGACGGCTTGCGGCGGGTGCGCCGGAGCCGCCTGGCTGCTGCTGCCAGGTATGATGCCAGCAGACTTCCATGGACCTCGCCTTTTGGAAGAACGCCGCGCTGCGGCTCCCCAGAGCTGGCGGACGCAGCCATGGCGGTCTTATGGATGCCCGCGCCAAGGACAGGGCGGCTCGCGACGGATTGGACATGGAGAAGCGGCTGGCCTGAGTTCAAGCCAAGCCACCGCTTCGCGTGCAAGGCTGCCGCCCTGGAACGCGCGTGCCGCGGCCGCATGCACGGGTACTGACATGGAAGGGCCGCCAACACGGCCTCGCTGATCAAGCGGCACTTTTGAAACGGAGCTGCTGACCGTGCGCAGCTTCGAGTCCATCTCAAAAGGCAGAAGCGTCGCCCGCCCACAACCCGGCTCTCAGGTCCGGGCGGGCGCCGCCATCCACTACCCGGGCTTATGCAGCCCTTCGGCCCACAAGGTGGGAAGCCGGGCTTGCGCCTTGGTCAGACGTGTGCGGGCCGACTTCGCGACGCGCACCCAACGCGGCACGTCCTTCTCCCACGACTTCGACCAGTGGTGCACGGCCAGGGTTTCCCGAGTGATGCAGGAGTCGTGGAAATCCTCATTGAAAGCATACGGATAGAACGTCTCAGTCGGGCACAGGTAAACGTCCTGAACCATCGCGCCCTTGGGCGAATAAGCGTGCAGCCCGTGCTTGACGAGAAGCTTGGTGACGAGTTTCGGCCCGAACGTCGTCGGGCGTTCAAGGGCGCCCGGCAGCGGCCGGATGTTGAGGATGGCTGCGAATGCCTGGGCAATGAACCAATGGCCAGGAACGGCGCCGAACGCACCGTTCGCCACCCAGTCTCTCGAAGGCTCCTTCGTTTGAAAGCCAAAGAAGCACTGATGGGAAAGCAGCGAGTCCAACGGCTGGTGCAGCCGAAAATCGGTGTCGAGGTAAATCCCGCCATGCCTCAAGACGGCATGGAGACGCACGATGTCTGCGACCTTCGCCCACTTCTTCTGCGTGTATGCGTTCCGTATGGCCTTGATCGAAAAATCTATGTTGTTCTCATTCCATAACGTCAACGTGTAACCCGGATTGTTCGCCCGCCAGCTTTCGACGTAGGCGTTTTGCTCCGAAGGCAGGGAACCGCCGACCCAAACGTAGTGGATGTGTTTAGGAATCATGAGCTGACCCGTTTCACGTTTCACATTGCAGAACCGCAACTTAAATCATCTCACAATGCATGTAAACTCTAATTTTTACGATTCCAAAATGTATGCTGCGGGATGGCCGGCTCCGTCCGTCGCGGCGCCTCCTGCGGTTTGGCGAATGACCGGCGCGAAGCGCGGCCTGGCAGCGGCGGGCAGCAGGCGCCATCGCGTGCTTGGCAGACCGTCAGGCATTCGTTACCGACTGATTACGAAAAGGTGAATTCCTTTTCGATATAAAACGTTTAAATAACGAAAATTAGACGGACCGGGCGAAACGCTCTCAAAAAGACACGGGCGCGGCGCTGCGGATCGCTATCATCGTTAGGACGGCAGCAATGAAACATAGTGGTCGAGTAGTCTGGAGTAAGTATCTCGCGGCAGGGTGCATGGCCGGGTGCCTGGCGGCCCAGGCCAATCCGGCTGCGGCGCAGGTCAAGGGCACCTGGTCCGCGGTGATCCCCATGCCAAACGTTCCGGTTGCTGCGTCCGTCCTGCCCAATGGCAAGGTCCTGACTTGGTCGTCGAACAACGAGTTCACCTTTGATGGCGACATCGGCACCTCCGCAGGCCAAACGCAGACCGCGCTGTTCGATCCCATCACCCAGCAGTCCACCCTGCGCATCGTGAAAAACACGTTATCGGACATGTTCTGTCCGGGCATCACCGTGCTCGCCGATGGCCGGGTCCTGGTGAACGGCGGCAGCAGCAGCGCCAATGCGAACCTTTACGACCCGAAGACGGACACATGGTCGGCCGCCGCGATGATGAACATCGCCCGCGGCTACAATGGCGACGTGATGCTGTCGGACGGCTCCGTGCTGACGCTCGGCGGATCGTGGAGCGGGGCGCCCCGGGACCGGATCGGCGAGGTCTGGTCGGCGGAGTCCGGCTGGAGCACGCGGCCGGGCATCTCCGCCGCGCCGATCACCGGCCGCGACCCGGAAGATGTGGCCGCAGGCCGCATCATCCGCGGCGACAACCACATGTGGCTGTTCTCGGTCAGCGCCGGGTTGGTGTTCCATGCCGGACCCAGCGCGCAGATGAGCTGGATCACGACCTCCGGCAACGGGGCGCAGGCTTCCGCCGGAACCCGCGGCGACGACGCTTACAGCATCAACGGCCAGGCGGTGATGTACGACGTGGGCAAGATCCTGAAAACCGGCGGCGCCCCCGCCTACCAGAACGCGGCGGCAACCGCGAACACCTACGTCATCGACATCAACAAGGCCGTCGCAGACCTGAACAACCCGGTCGTGGTCCGCAAAACCGCGCCGATGGCCTACCCCCGCGCGTTCGCGAACGGCGTGGCGCTGCCGGGTGGCCAGGTGCTGATCGTGGGCGGGCAGACCTACGCCACCCTGTTCAGCGACGACCGGGCGGTGCTGGTCCCGGAGCTGTGGAACCCGGCGAGCGAAACCTTCACCCCCCTCGCGCCCATGCAGACGCCGCGGACGTATCACAGCACGGCGCTGCTGCTGCCCGACGCCCGCGTGTTCGTGGGGGGAGGGGGGATGTGCGGCGCCGGCTGCGCCGCCAACCATGAGAACGTTGAGATCTTCTCGCCGCCCTACTTGTTCAACCCCGATGGCTCGGTGGCGGTGCGGCCCGTCATCAAGACGGCTCCAACCGCGGCGCTGCTTGGATCAACCGTTTCCGTGACCACCGACACCGCCAAGCTGAGATTCGAGGTGCTGCGGGTCTCGGCCACCACCCACACCGTGAACAACGACCAGCGGCGCATCCCGCTGACGGTGACTGCGGGCCTGAACAACACCTACCGGCTCAAGGTCCCGGGCGACCCGGGCGTGGTCCCGCCCGGCTACTACATGCTGTTCGGGATCAACGCCCAGGGTACGCCGAGCGTCGCCAAAGTCGTCAAGCTCGGCTGGTAACGGCGTGCCATGTCCCAGTTCCACCCAAGCCCGGCGCGCAGCCGGGCAGCATGGATGCTTCTTGGCGCGATGACGGGCGTGCTGGCCCTGTCGTGCGTCCTGCGGGCGGAAGCGGCCGGCACCTCCGCGCTTGCGGAGGCCTCGGCCGCGACGGGGCGCCGCATGTTTTTCGGAGACGCCTCGCTGCAAGGCGCCATCGTGGGCCATCCCGAGGCACTTCCCCCGCGGCTCGCCGTTTGCGCCAACTGCCACGCGGGCGCCGGCCTTGCGGCGGCTTCTTTCGGGCCTCGGCTGGAAGGGCCTCGCCTGACGGAGACGCGCGGGCGCCGGGGCGGCCCGCCGTCCGCGTTCTCGCCCGCGAGCTTCTGCCGGATGCTGCGCACCGGGGTTGACCCGGCCTCTATCCTGATCACCCGGCAGATGCCGCGCTACACCCTGGACGACAACCAGTGCCTCGGCCTGTGGCACTACCTTACGGAGACGAGCGATGTCGGCGGCAACTAAAACGGGCGGGGCGGTCCGCCGGCGCTCGGTGATGGCAGGGCTGGCCGCCAGCCTCGCCTTCTGCGCCGCGCCGGCGCTTGCGCATGGCAACCTCGGCCCGGTGAAGCCGCCGCTCGGGGTGCCCGACATCGACATCGTCACCAGCGACGGGTTCCGCGGCCCGCTGCGCGACCGGCTGCTCGGGCGCGTCACGGCGATCCAGCTCATGTTCACGCAATGCAAGTCGATCTGCCCGATCGAGGCCGCGACGTTCGCCCGCACGCAGGAGGTGCTGGCCGGCATGTCTTCCGAAGGCGTCCAACTCCTGTCGTTGAGCATCGACCCGCTCCACGACACGCCGGAAGCGATGAAGGCCTGGCTCGACGGGCTGGGCGCCGGGCCGGCGTGGACCGCCGCAGCACCCGTGGGGGCCGACTTGGCGCGCGCCCGGGCGTTCTTCGACGGGACCTCGGACTTCGGCGAGGACCACTCCACCGCGATGAGCCTGATGAACCGCGCCGGCATGCTCGTGTGGCGAACCCCGGAACTGCCGGCGCCGGAGGAGGTCGTGCGATTGCTCGGCCATTTCCGGGGCGAGCGCCAGGACCTCGCCCAGAATCTTGCCCAGAGTCTTGCATCGACGGCCGCTCCGACGCGCGGCCGTTAGCCTCCTGGCGAGGGCGCGGCTCACGCGGCGGGCGCGCTGCGGACGACGGCGCCGGCATCGCCGCGCAGGACCTCGTAGGCGGTGGCGTCACCGTCGCGCCAGAAGCGGATGTCGAAGCTGTGCCGCCCCATGCGCAGCCTGTTCAGGGTCAGGTCCGGCAGCCACGGCGGCAGCGCCGGGTCGATGCAGAGCCGGTCCCGCGGCGCGTCCGGCTCCAGGCCCAGCATGGCGCGCAGCGTCATGAACACCGATCCCGCCGCCCAGGCCTGCGGCACGTTGGCGCCGACATACTGGACCGGGAAGCCGAAAGGCGTGCGGGCCAGCCCGGCATACAGCTCCGGCATCTGGTTCAGGTTGAAGTGGCTCGCCGCCTCGCTCAGGTCGCGTGCGATGCGCGCGGCCTCCTGCGCGAAGCCGTGGCGGCGAAAGCCGAGCGCGATGATGGCGTTGTCGTGCGGCCACACCGAGCCGTTCTGGTAGGAATACGGGTTAAAGGAGGGGTGGTCCGCCGAAAGCGTCCGGATGCCCCAGCCCGACCACATGTCCGGCGCCATCAGCCGCTGCACCACACGGGCGGCGCGGTCCGGGCGGACGATGCCGGACCACAGGCAATGGCCGACGTTGGAGGCGACGGTCAGCACGGGGCGCTTCTCCCCGTCCAGGCAGTAGGCATAGAAGCCGCCCGCCTCGTCCCAGAACACGTCGTTGAACCGCGCTTGCAGGCGCGCCGCCTTGGCGCGCAGCTCGGCGCTGCGGTCCGGGCTGCCCAGGGCTTCGAACAGCTCCGCCATCCGCATCCAGGCGTCGAACACGTAGCCCTGCAGCTCGCACAGCGCCTTGGGTCCCTTGACGAGGGTGCCGTCCAGGTAGGGCACGCTGTCGCCCGCGTCCTTCCAGCCAATGTTCTCGTAGCCCAGTGGCGACCGGGTCTGGTATTCCTGGAACCCGTCCCCGTCCCGGTCGCCCCACTCGTCGATCCAGCGCAGGCACCCCTCCGCCACCGGCAGCAGCCGCCGCACCTGGTCGAGATCCCCGGTCCAGCGCCAGGCCTCGTGCAAGGTGATGAGGTAAAGCGGCGTCGCGTCCGCGGTGCCGTAATACGGCGTGTGCGGGATCAGCTTGAAATGGGCCAGCTCGCCGAACCGCATCTCGTGCAGGATTCGGCCCGGCTCCGCGTCGCGGTAGTCGTCGCGCTCGGTCGCCTGCTGCCGCCCCAGCGCGTCCAGCGTCGCCCCGGCGGCCTCGGGGTAGATCACCATGGTTTGCAAGGAGGCGATCAGGCTGTCACGGCCGAACAGGGCGGTGAACCACGGCAGCCCGGCCGCCGGCACGAACGACATGCCGTCCGTGCCGTCCTTCGGCAGCCGCAGCGCGTCCATGTCGTCCACCCCTTGGCGGAAGTTGCGGTAGAACTCCTCGTTGGTGGTGCGGAGGCCGAGCACGCCGTCCTTCCATTGCGGCGCCGCCGCGGCCTCGGCCGCCGCGTCGTATCCGCACCGGTCCGGGGCCGCGAAGGTCTCGGCGCCGTCGCCCAGGTCGTACAGCAGGCAGCAATGCCAATGCTCGCCGGGCTTGAGATCCACGACGAAGCTGAGGCGGCCGTTGGCGTAGGCCATCGCCGCGTCCCCGTGCGGGTGGACGCAGACCGAGCGGCGGAAGTCGCCGTTGGTGTAGGTCGTCTCCAGCCGCTGCTTGTCCGCGGACCACTCGGTCGCCACGCTGCCCCGCCGGATGAACTTGCAGGACTTCACCTCGAACAGGTCGGCGAAGTCGCAGCGCATGCCGATCTCCAGGTTGAAGCGGACCGGGCCGGCGCCGTAATGGGCGATGTCGATGTCCTCGTGCAGGCCGCCTTGGATGGAGCGGGTCAGGGTCATGCCGAGCGTGCGCGCGGGGATCGGCCCGGATGCCGTGACCAGCTCGCGGTTGGCCAGGTGGATGGACGCCGTGTCGTGGCGGGTGGCGCCGCCGCTCAGCAGGTCCCAGCGCACGCCGTCGGCATAGATCGACCAGCTGCTGATGAGGCGCGTGTCGTTGAAATACAGCCCCTTGTCGCTGGGATGGCGGATCGTGCCGTCCGGCTCGCACACCAGCACGGTCCTGCCTTGGTGGATGGCGATCTGCGCCGGGCCGACCTGAACCTTGAACGACATCGTTTCCGCTCCGTCTGCTTGCGTTGTGGCGCGCTCCAGAGACTAAGCCGGGCCAGAACTGTTGCAAGTTCGGCATCGGCACGTCCGACTCGGCCTGCCAGGCCAGAACGGCGCGGCGCCGCCCATGTCGCGCCGCCGTGCGCCGGCATGGACATGCGCAGAGATTGTGACGCCGACACAGCCGGCCTCGGCGGGCCGGGCATTTTGCCCGGTTGCAGGCAGCCGTCCTGACCACGTAACATCGTGGCTCCGGATGCCCGGCCGAAGCCGGCTGTAACCTTCCCGCCTTTCCGGGCGAAGTTCTAAGGTATGACAATGCTCGCTTCGGCTGGGTCGCAGTTGTGAGGCTCCGTGACGCTTGCGCCATCGCCGTCATGGCAAAGGCGCCGCGGCCCGGCCGCGTGAAGACGCGCCTGCAAGGGCTGCTCACCGCGGGGGAGGCGGCGCAGATGGGCGCGGCGTTCCTCGGCGACACGACGGCGAACGTCCAGGCGGCCAGCCGCATCGCCCCCATCCACGGCTATGTCGCCTACGCGCCGGCGGGGGAGGAGGCGCATTTCGACGGCCTGCTCGCCCCCGGCACCCGGCTGGTCCTGGCGGATGGCACCGGAGGTGCTGCGCCCGGCGTCGAAGGGTTCGGGCGCAGCCTGCTCCACGCCACGCGGGCGCTTCTGGGGGCGGGGTACGGCGCGGCCTGCGTGCTGAGCGCCGACAGCCCGACGCTGCCGACGGCGTGGCTGGCCCGGGCGGCGGAGCGCCTGCTGGCCCCGGGCCGCCGGGCGGTGCTCGGCCCGGCGGATGACGGCGGCTACTGGCTGCTCGGCCTGCAAGCGCCAGAAAGCGAGATGTTCGCCCGCATTGCCTGGAGCACGGCGTCCGTCGCGGCGGCGACGGCTGAGCGGGCCGGGGAGATCAGGCTTCCATTGGAACGCCTGGGCACCTGGTTCGACATCGACGACCGCGACAGCCTACAGCGGCTGGTGCAGGACATCGCCGGCCCGGCGCGGGGTGCCGAACGGCCGTTCGCGGCGCCGTCCACGGCCCGCTGCATGGCCGGGCTGGGCTTGGCGGACCGCCTGTGCGCTGTGCCGCCAAGTCCATGATACGAGGGGCCACAACGCGAGGGGCCATGACGCGGGAGGGCCTGCGGACGCTGGCGCTGGCGATCCTCGGCGCCGGCATCGTGCTGTGCCTTTTGGGCGGCGCCGCGCTGCGCTTGCCGGAGGACGTGGGCGCCATGGACCGGGACCGGACGGAGCTTTACGTAGCCTGGGCCGTTGCCGCCGGTGTGCTTTACGCGGTCGCGGTGGCGGCTGTGGCGGTGGCGCCGTCCGGGGGGCGGCGGGCCTCCGCGACCGTGCTGCTGCTTGCCGGCGCCATGCGCGTCGTGATGGCCCTGCCGCCGCCGCTGCAATCCACCGACGCCTACCGCTACGTTTGGGACGGCCGGGTGCAGGCGGCGGGGATCAACCCCTACCGCTACCTGCCGGCGGCAAAGGAACTGGCGGGGCTGCGGGACGAGGGCGTGGGGGCCGGGGCGGTGTATCCCAACATCAACCGTGCCGACACCGCGCCCACCATCTACCCGCCCTTCGCCCAGGCCATCTTCGCCGCGGTGGCGGAGGTCTGGCCGAGCCTTTACGGGGTAAAGGCGGCCATGCTGGCGTTCGACCTCCTGGCCGTGGGCGCGGCGCTGCTGCTGCTGCGCACTGCCCGCCTGCCGCCCGAGCGGGTGCTGATCTATGCCTGGAACCCCCTCGTCCTGTGGGAGTTCGCCGGCGGGGCGCATATCGACGCGGCGGCGGTCGGCCTGTCCGCCCTGGCCATCCTCGCCGCGGTCCGTGCCCGCCCGGCGCTGGCCGGAGGGGCGCTGGGCCTCGCGATCCTGTGCAAGCTGCTTCCCGCCGCCTTGTTCCCGGCGCTTTGGCGCCGTTGGGACCTGCGCACGCCCCTAGCCTGCGGCGTGGTGATGGCGGTGGGCTACGCTTGTTATGCGGGCGTCGGCTGGCGGGTGCTCGGCTACCTGCCGGGCTATGCGTCGGAGGAGCGGCTGGCCGATGGCGGCGTGGTGCTGCTGCGGCTGGCCGCCCTGCTCGGGCCGTTGCCGCCCTGGGCCGGGCCGGGCTACTTGGCGCTGGCGCTGGCGGGGCTTGCGGCGCTCGCAGTTTCGGTGGCGCGGCGCCCCCTGCCGTCTGATCCGGCGCGTCGCGCGGCGGCGGTATGCACCGACGCGCTGTGGCTCAGCGTGGCCACGATGGCCGCACTGTCGCCGCATTACCCGTGGTATCTGGCGGTGCTGGCCTGGCCGTCGATCCTGGCGCCGCGGGCCAGCGCGCTTTGGCTGACGCTGGCCGCGCCCGCGATGTACTTGGACCCGAACCATGACCAGGTGTTATGGCCCGCCGTGGTGTTCCTGCCGTTCGCCGGGCTGCTGGCCTGGGAATTGCTGCGGCCCGCCCGCCTGAACCCGTTCCCCGCCGCCCTTGGAGGCCCTTGAATGTCTGCGACCACTCCGCCGCCCGCGCTCGACGCGCGGCGCTACTTCGAGGCCGTTTCGGCCCGGCACAGCGTCGCCGCCGCGCCGCCGGTCTGCCTCTATTTGGAAGTGACGAACCGCTGCAACCTGCTGTGCGAGACCTGCCCGCGCACCTTCGAGGCGTTGGAGCCGCCGGCGGACATGAGCATGGAGCTGTTCCGCCGCATCGTGGACCAGGTGCCCGACGTCGGCCGGGTGGTGCTGCACGGGGTGGGGGAGCCGATGCTGGTCAAGCACCTGCCGGAGATGATCCGATACCTCAAGGCGCGCGGCACGCACGTGCTGTTCAACACCAACGGCACGCTGCTGGCGCCGCGCAAGCACCGGGAGATCATCGACACCGGGCTGGATGAGCTGCGGGTTTCCCTGGACGCTGCGGAGGCCGCAACGTTCCTCAAGGTGCGCGGGAAGGACATGTTCGACCGCATCGTGCGCAACGTGAGCGCCTTCACCAACCTGCAGGCGGCGACCGGGGCGGCTGCGCCCGTGGTGTCCTTGTGGCTGACGGGGCTGAAGGAGACGGTCGATCAACTGCCGGAGTTCGTGCGCCTGGCCGCCCGCATCGGGGTTAAGGAGGTTCACCTGCAGCGCCTGGTGTTCGACGAGCAGGGCTTCGGCATGGCGCGCCCGGACAGCTCCCTGTTCGAGCAGACGCGCGCCGAGGAAGAGGCGTTGGTCGCCGACGCCACGGCCATCGGGCGCGAGCTGGGCGTCACGCTCGACGCCTCGGGCGCGACCGAGCCGGGCTTAAGCCTCAAACGCACGGCGGACGACAAGCCGTGGGCGACCTGCCGGCGTCCGTGGTCGCTGATGTACTTCACCGCGCATGGCCGGGCGCTGCCCTGCTGCATCGCGCCGTTCTCCGCCCGCGGCTACGAGAACTACACGCTGGGCGACGCGACGCAGCAGACCCTGCGGGACATGTGGAACAGCCCGGCCTACCAGGGCTTCCGCACCGCCCTTGTCGGCGACGCGCCGCCCAAGCCTTGCCAGGGCTGCGGCCTGCGGTGGAGCCTGTAGCTCCCTTGCCTGCGGCCTTGGACCTGTCCCGCGTGTCCGTGGTGGTCCCCGCCTGGAACGAGGCGGAAGCCATCGGCGCCGTGGTGGCGGAGGCATTGGGGCAGGGCGTGGGCGAGGTGGTCCTGGCCGATGGCGGCAGCACGGACGGCACGCAGGCGGCGGCGCGTGCGGCCGGCGCGCGGGTGCTGGACGCCGGGCGCGGCTACGGGCGGGCCTGCGCCGCAGGCGCCACAGCGGCACGGCCAGATTGCGACGTGGTCGCCTTCATGGACGGCGACGGGGCCGATTGCGGCGACCAGTTGCCCCGGCTCGCGCAACCCGTGCTGGACGGCACCCAGGATTTCGTCATCGCGTCGCGCACCCGGGGCACGCGGGCGCCGGGGTCGATGAACTGGCACCAGGTCGCGGCGGGCGCCGTCGCCGGGCGGCTGATCGGCGCGCTGTACGGCACGCGCTACACCGACATGTGCGCCTTCCGCGTGATCGCCCGCAACGCGCTGGCCCAGCTCGGCATGGCGGAGATGACCTACGGCTGGAACATCGAGATGCAGATGAAGGCGGCCCGGCGTGGCTTGCGCATCTTGGAACTGCCCGTGCCGTACCGCTGCCGCGTGGGCGGCCAATCCAAGGTCGCGGGGTCGCTGCGCGGCACGCTGCGGGCGTCCGGCAAGATCGTCAGCACCTTTGCGCGGGTGGCCGCGGCCGGGGCGCGCCCGTGACGGTGCCGGCGGCCCGCCCCGGCGTGCCAACGCGCGGCCTGGAACTCGCGGCCATGCTGTCCCGGCTGCACGACCGCACCGTGCACCACCTGAGCGCGTCCGAATGCGAAACGATGTCGGTGGCCGACCTGCTTGGCCTGGCGGACGCGGAGGACCAGGCGCGCTGGGCGGGCCTCCTTTTGTCCTACACCGACCCGCTCGGCGCACCCTGGCTGCGCGCCAGCATTGCCGCCGGCTACGACGGCATCGGCCCCGAAAGCCTGGTCAGCTTCGCCGGTGCGCAGGAAGGGCTTTACGCCGTGCTGCACGCCTTGCTGCAGCCCGGCGATCACGCCGTCGTGGTCGTGCCAGGCTACCAATCCGTGGAAACGCTGGCACTCGGCCTTGCCGAGGTGTCCGGCGTGGCGCTGGATGCGGCCCGCGGCTGGTCGCTCGACATCGGCCAGGTCGCCGCGGCGGTCCGGCCCAACACCCGGATGGTGTGCATCAGCTTCCCCAACAACCCCACCGGCGCGCTGCTGCCGCCCGAGCGGTTCGCGGCGCTGGTGGCACTCTGCCGCCGCCACGGGCTGTGGCTGCTGAGCGACGAGGTGTACCGCCTGACGGAGCGCGACCCAGCCTGCCGCCTGCCGGCCGCCGCCGACGCCTACGAGCGCGGCGTGTCGGTCGGCGTGCTGTCCAAGGCCTACGGCCTGCCCGGCCTGCGCGTCGGCTGGGTCGCCTGCCGGGACGCGGCGCTGATCGGGCATGTCGCGCGGTTCCGGCAATACCTGTCGGTGTGCGGCGCCGGGCCGAGCGAGGTGCTGGCCAACATCGCGCTGAAGGCGGGCGAGGCGATCACCCGGCGCAACCGCGGCATCGCCGCCGCCAACCTCCTGGCGCTGTCGGGCTTCCTCGCCCGGCACCCGGCCTTGTTCGACTGGCGCCTGCCGGATGCGGGCGTGGTGGGCTACGTGCGCTACGCCGGCGCCGAGGGGGTGGAGCGGTTCGTCGCCCGCATGGCGGAGGCAGCCGGCATCCTGCTGCTGCCGGCCAGCGTGTTCCGCTCGGAGGTGGCGGCGCTCCCCGCCGACCGTTTCCGCATCGGCTTCGGCCGCACCGGCTTCCCCGCTGGGCTGGCCGCCCTGGAGGACGCGATCCGCTGACTGGCGCCGGCTGGCCGCCGTGATCGAACGGGCT